>JAUWJC010000403.1 GCA_030607895.1 Pirellulales bacterium | reverse complement strand
GTTCCCCTTCAAGACAATCAAGTTCCTGGCCTCGGCGCGTTCGGCGGGCAAGGAGTTGGAGTTCGCCGGTCGGAAGGTCACTATTGAAGAACTCACGCCCGAGGCGTTCGAGGGCGTCGAGCTGGCCATTAGTAGTACACCCGACGACGTTGCCCGCGACTTTATCCCCGAAGCGGTCCGGCGCGGCTGTGTTGTGATCGACGAGAGCGGATACTGGCGTATGGACCCCAAAGTGCCCCTGGTCATTCCCGAGGTGAACGCCGAGGCGATCAAAAAGCACCAGGGCATCATATCCAGCCCGAACTGCTCGACCACGCAGATGGTGTTGGCCATGAAGCCGCTGCACGACGCCGGTCGGATTCGCCGCGTGGTGGTGAGCACGTACCAGGCGACCAGCGGCGCGGGGTTGGCGGGCAGCCGCGACTTGGAGCAGGGCACCCGGGCGGCGCTGGCCGGCCAGCAGTACCAATACGAGGAGTTCGCTCATCCAATCGCCTTCAACTGCATTCCGCAGATTGGTTCGCCCAAGCACAAGGGCTACACCTCCGAAGAAATGAAGATGGTCTACGAGACGCAGAAGATATTCGACGACGACTCGATTCAGATTTGCCCGACCTGCGTTCGCGTGCCGGTGGCCAACTGCCACAGCGAGAGCATCCTGGTCGAGACGGAGAAGAAAATCACGGTCGAGGAAGCCCGACGGCTGTTCGCCGCCACGCCGGGCATCGAGGTGCTGGACGACATCGACAACAAGGTCTATCCCATGCCCATCAATGGCGACAAGAAAGACGAGACCTTTATCGGCCGCATCCGCGAGGACATATCCTGTCCCAACGGGTTGACCTTCTGGTGCGTCAGCGACAATCTCCGCAAGGGCGCCGCCACCAACGCAGTGCAGATTGCCGAAGCGCTGATTGCCGAGGGCGGCTGTGGCTGCCGCGGGGTATCCTGAGTTGCATAAGGCGACTGGTCGCAGGTAATTGGGCTATTGGGTTGCCTCGTATTGTCTAGGGTGGTAGAATACAAGGGCTATGGCACGGTCGCGAAAAACTCCTGCACGATCATCTCCAAAAACGAAACGCACAGCGTACCAGGTTTTTCTCAGTCATGCCACGGCCGACAAGTGGCTCGCGAAGACGCTCTGCGAGAAGATCGAGCAAACCGGTGCGGCGACCTTTCGCGACGATCGGGATATTGGCGGCGGCGATGACATACCCGACGCAATTCGGCGAGAGATCATCCGCTCGAAAGAGATGGCGGTGTTGCTCACGCCGGAGTCAGTCAATCGTCCGTGGGTTCTCTTCGAGACGGGAGCAGCTTGGGGCAGAAGACGACGGTTTCGGATTGTTGCGGTACTGTGTCACGTTGGAGTCGACACGATCCCCGACATGCTCATGTCCAAGAAGGCAGTGCCGCTAAACGAGTTCGATGACTACCTGAGGGATCTGAGAAGGCGGATTGAAAGGCAGAATCCATGAGTGTACAGACCTCCACGCACGACGTCTTCCTCTCGTACTCGATTACGGAAGGCCGTACGGCCGATTTCGTCCGACTTGCCTTTTCCGAAGCTGGATTGGGTGTGTTCGACGCCGCGGCTGTCGAGCCGGGGAGCAACATCGAAGACGTCCTCCGATTGGCGCTTGCGGAAACCGCGGCCGTTGTTGTCGTTGTCGATACTCAACGCGAGCCGGCTTCCACGACCATGGTCGAGCTAGGGGCGGCCATGGCTTGGCACAAGCCAATATACGTTGTCCACGCCGACACGGGCGTCGTCAAACTGCCGAGCTATTTGCAGGAGTACCCGACGTATCCGGTCTGTCGAATCGACGACTTGGTTCGGATGGTCAAGCACGACACGGAACCGTTGTCCAACAAGGAAATCGCAATCCTGTCTTCTCTTTACCAGGATTTGCAGACCCCGGTCGACAGCTTGCTGGGAGAGCCTGCCTTAATCGAGACGTTGGCGCGGCGGTTCAGTACGCGGTCCCACAAAAAAATCGCGGGAGAACGCCTCGTGCAAGAACTGCTTCGTCTGCGAATGGCCGGCACTCTTCCCAGCCTTCGCGGATAGGCGGTATGTCCGTGATGCCAATGTCCTTCGCGAGGCACTCCTTCCTTGTTCATGCGCAACATCAAGCTCATCCTCGCTTACGACGGAGCCGCTTACGCCGGCTGGCAGGTGCAACCGGGACGGGCAACCGTGCAAGGCACGCTGGAAGCGGCCATTGAGAAGATCACCGGAAAGCAGGCCCGGACGATTGCCAGCGGAAGAACCGACGCGGGCGTGCACGCGTTTGGGCAAGTGGTGGGTTTTCGGACCGGTTCGCACCTGTCGGTGGATGTGTTGCGGCGGGCGCTCGATGCCGAATTGCCCGACGACATCAGCGTAATCGACGCGGCCGAGGTCCCGGCCGAGTTTCATCCAATCCGCGACGCCGCGAGAAAGCGTTATCGTTATATAATCCACGACGACCCGATCCGCGACGTTTTCAGCCGGCAATACTGTTGGCACTACCGCCACGGCCGGCTCGACACCGACGCGATGGGGCGGGCCGCCGAGTTGCTTCTGGGTAAACACGACTTCGGCAGTTTCGAGACGGCCGGCGCACCCCGGGAAAGCAGCGTGCGGACGATCTTCGAGATCTCCGTCAAGCGAACCGACGGCGGCCGCGACAGTGTCGGCCAGTGCGGGGCAGGGCAGTGCGGGGCAGGGCAGGGGGGGCAAATCATCGTCGAGGTCGAGGCCGACGGTTTCCTCTACAATATGGTCAGGGCGATCGTCGGCACGCTGGTCGAAGTAGGACGCAGCGCCCGGTCCGAAGTCTGGCTGGGCGAAGTTCTCCAAGCCACCGACCGATCGGCCGCCGGACCAACCGCCCCGCCGCAAGGACTCTTCTTGGGGAACGTGGATTACGAAGGTTGAAGGGGGAAGGGGGAAAGCGGAAGGCGGAAGGCGGAAGGGGAACGCTTGCGGCTTCGCAACGTTAACCGGGCCGACACGGCCCGGCTCTCTCAACTCTAAACTTTCAACTTTCTTCAACTTTCAACTCTCAACTCTCAACTCTCAACTCTCAACTAACATGCGAATTGCGCACGTCATAACTCGACTGATCCTGGGCGGAGCGCAAGAGAACACGGTGCTTTGCTGCGAGGACCTTTTGCGCGACTACGGCGATGAGGTGCTGTTGGTAACCGGGCCGCCGTTGGGGCCGGAAGGTAGTCTACTGGATCGGGCAAGGGCAGGGGGGGTGCCGCTGGAGCTGATCGATCGGCTTCGCAGGCCGATTCACCCAATACGCGATCCGCTCAGCTATCGCACAATCAAAAGAACACTCCGCCGCTTTCGGCCCGACGTAGTTCATACACACAGCGCAAAGGGCGGCATCCTGGGCCGGGCCGCCGCATGGTCCCTCGGCGTGCCGGCCGTCGTGCATACAGTACATGGGGCGCCGTTTCATCCGTACCAAGCCACGGCAGGGCGGGTAGTGTTTCGGGCGTGCGAACGCTGGGCGGCCAATCGGTGCCCCGCAATGATCAGCGTGGCCGACGCAATGACCGAACTGATGGTCGACGCCGGCGTGGCACCACGTCACAAATTCACCACCATCTACAGCGGCATGGAGGTCGAACCGTTTCTCGACTGTGCCGAACATCGAGAGCGGGTCCGCCTGGAACTGGGCTACGGGCCGCGGCACGTCGTTATCGGCAAAATCGCACGCCTGTTTCGTCTCAAGGGACACCAATATGTAATCCGGGCTGCTCGACAGGTTGTGGACCGCCTGCCCCAGGCCCGTTTTCTGCTGGTTGGCGACGGGGTGCTTCGCGATCGGCTCAAACGCATGATTGTTTCGCTGGGTCTGGAAGATCACTTCCAGTTCACCGGGCTGGTGCCGCCGGAGCGAATCCCCGAGTTGATCGCGGCAATGGACATTGTGGTCCACGCCAGCCTGCGAGAGGGGCTTGCCCGAGTGTTGCCCCAGGCCCTGATCGCCGGCCGCCCGGCCGTCAGCTACGACGTGGACGGTGCCCGCGAAGTGGTCCTCCCCAATCGAACAGGCTATCTGCTGCCGCCGGGGAGCGTTAGCCAACTGGCCGAGGCGCTATGCCAACTGGCAGCCGATCCGCGGTTGCGAACTCGACTTGGCGCCGAAGGTCGCCGCCTGTTTACCGATCGGTTCCGGCACGAGCGGATGACGGCCCAAATTCGACGGCTCTACGAGAGTCTGCTGTAAAGCCGCGACCAGTGGTCGCGGTCTGGTTGTTCCGGCGTGCGAAGCCGCAAGCGGCACCATCATTCGTGCCGAAAAAGGGACCAGGTTTAATTTGCCGGAACGGCCCGGAGGGTGCTTCGCACAAATTAAACCTGGTCCCTTTTTCGTCATTCTGACCGAACGGCAAGGCAGCACGGGTAGGGCAGGGGGGCAATCTACAGAAGGGG
>JAUWJC010000512.1 GCA_030607895.1 Pirellulales bacterium | reverse complement strand
CGAAAAAATAACTTGATCAATTGGGTGGCACGTCCCTGAGGAACGAAGGGCGTGTTGAGCCGGGCGCCCACGCCCTTCGCTGCGCTCAGGGACGTGCCACCCTCGCTTAAACTTGTACAAGTTATTTTTTCGCGGTCCCAAAGTCCCGGTTGTTCGTCGTGGGTTGCCAAGCGTTGCGCAGTGATCGGGACCCCTTGCGTCATCCAACCACGGGGCAACGTGGTGGACAAACGCGTGGAAGGGCCTTTTCATCCCGTTCGGCACGTTGCGGCCTGTTTCTTGAGTCGGCGATACCCAAAAGGACGACAATTGCCTTCCGAACCGAAAAAGGGACCAGGTTTAATTTGTGCGAAGCACCCTCCGGGCCGCAGGGGGCAAATTAAACCTGGTCCCTTTTTCGGCCCACGGCCGAGAACGGCCTCCGGTGAGGTGTGTTTCGCAGAGCCGCCAGACATATCTCCTGCCGGTTGTGCTGCAATTGCCGGGCGCGGACCGTCCCATAGCCCCAACCGCGAACCCGACGCAAGAAGTCGGGGATCTCGTCGGCCAGTTTCCATTCTAAGAGCTTCAACGTAAGCAACATCCCGCGAATTCGTGCCTCCTTGTGGCTTACAATAGCCTCCACCGCATCCAGCGTGTATTTTGGCGCCACGTTCATGTCGGCAATCAGCCAACGGGGCTTGCGGAACTCGCGGCGGCGAACCTGCACCACGCGACGCCGAATGTGGACGAACCGCGGATGTTCCAATACCGTTGGGTCTATCTCTGCCGGATCAACGCCGGTTACCCAAAGCCCCCGACTTAACAGCGCCTGGCTTGATCCGCCGGGCGCACTGCCAATTTCGACACATCGGGCCCCGTCGGGGATCGGCAACTCGGACCACTGGAGGGCCTCTTCCATTTTCAGCCACGCTCGGCCGACCGCATCGGCAGGCAATTTCAGGGGAAACATGCCTCCCGGCCACCGCGACGGGACCGATCGGACCCGATGATAGCCAACCCACCACTCACCCGGCTCGACCACAACGCAATCCATCACCAACTCGCTCCGTCTGGCCGGCTCAGGTGATGTGACCTGATCGGGAGGCAAGAGCCCCGGTTGCTTGCAGTGCCGCCGGATTGCATGGGCCGCACGGATCGCCCTTTCGGCCATCATCGGGTTGGCGCTCGGCGTGTCCGGCCGGCTGGAATCACGTGCCCAGACGTGAAGCCGGCCTATCGGCCGCTCTCCCCATAATCGCCACACGGCCCGTGCTCGCTCGTCGCAACTATCGCCCGCCGCGGTGCCGAGCGAAAAACCGTACGCCCGGCCAAACACCGATCGCAAGACGAAATCATCGGCCAAGCGGTGCTCGGCCGGCAGCTTGAACGTCAAGAACCCGGGCCGCGAGTAGGCGAACCGGAAATCGGGCCACTCCCGGGCCAACTCGCGTTTCAGCACCTGTTCGGCCCCAACCTGACACGTGACGAACAAGAACCGCGGCCGGTTGGACATGCATGCTCGATATTTGGAATCGGGAACGCGAAAGGGGACAGGTCCATGTTTTCGGCTTGCACGTCCAGGAAAATGGACTATAAACCGGCCGAAAAATGGACCAGTCCCCAGTGTGGGCGTGAACAGTTACTGGAATCGCCGGTCGGCAAAGGACTCTACGGTGGCGTGATGGTGATTTTCAGCGGGTTGGCGGCCGCGCCGTCGGCACCGCGAACGCCGACAAGTTCCGCCTCGGTAGGGCCAGCCAGTGGGAGGTCCGGCAACCTGACTTGTACACCCAGGTCGTACCAGCCGAGGATCTCGGCCTCCATCTCAATTCCACCCATGTGGAGCAGCACCTGTCCGGGTTCCGGACCAAACCCCTCGCCGGCCATCAGCACTTCGGCTCCCGCGGCCGGCTGTCGCGGATCGACCTCGAAGGCGGCCGGATCGACCGGCAAGATGTCGGCCTGGGCCAGCCGCGCGCCGTTGTTTGCTTCCGATGCTTCGTCGATCTCTTGTCCCGAATCAACCAGCACGTGAAGCATGGTGAACGGAACCGGCTTGCCTGCCGCGTCCCGGCCCAACTCGTAGACCTCGATCGGCAAGCGGAGGTCGACCGACTGCGTGTCGCCCGCCTCGATTGCCGTTACCCGAACCCCCGATTGCGGCAACCCCGCCGCGAGTGGTCCGTCGCTGGAAGCAAACAGCATCACGTCAAACGGTTGGGTGAGGGGTTCCTGCCTGTTATTTCGCAGCCAAACCCTATAGCGGGGACCAAGCTTCTCTTCCGGATGGCCCGGATCGATGAATCGCACGGCCAACAACTGCAAGTCGGGCTTCGGGCCGACCTCAACCGGCTCGATATCCACCCAGGTGCCGCAGGTAGTCTCGGGCAGGGCCACCCAGCACGGGCAGGGCCACCAGACCCAAGCCCGACACGGCCGGTAAATAATCGGCCGGCACCAGATCGGTCGCGGGTCCCAAAGCGGATCACAGCGGAAATACCAACTCCAACGGACCCAGCGGGTCCATCTCGGATACCAGCAGCTACGCACATACACTCCCGGTCCGTGGTAGAAGTAACGCGGCCCGTAATTGTAGAATCTGAAACAGTTCTGGACGTAACCGGGACTTACCCGGCCACGATAGTGATGGTACGGATGCCGCACACGAACGTTGTGCATCACGCCGTTAACCACATTCACGACATTATGTGCCTTGGTGATGTTGAAGGCACCGTGGTTAATGGCACGCTTGTGCAATTCGAGTCGGCGTGCCACATCGCCCTTCTGGTGCATTCGGAATTGGTCGTCCAGCCGGACCTTTCGGGCGACGTCGCCCTTGGTAAGCCGGTCGAGTTGTCCAGACTTGTAGCGCTCGGGAAATCGCGACTTCGCCAGACTTTCCCACGTCCGTTTCCCCTTCGTTGCTGGTGGCTTGCCGTGCTCGATGAGCTTCATCACGTGCTTATTCCGCGGTTTGGAATCGGGCTTCGCATTGCGAGCGGTTGGCTTGCCTGCCCGCTTCGATTGCCCGGGGCTCGTCGCCACCCGAGAATCTCCATGTTTTGCTTGTGGCTTGCCCTTTGGCGCTCTGACCACTTCCGGTTTTGACTTTGGCCCTGTCCGGTTTGGCCCTGTCTGGTTTGGCCCTGTCAGGGAGTGTTTGCCATGCTTGCTTCCCACGATTCTCTTGCGAATGTCAGAAAGTGACGATCGTCCGGCAGCCGACTTGGGACCACTTGGCTTCGGTTTGAGTTTTGGGCTGCTTGGCGTGGACTAGGCCGGTGTTGGTTTGCTCGGAATGAGGTTCTGGCCGCTTGGCGTGGCCT
>JAUWJC010000649.1 GCA_030607895.1 Pirellulales bacterium | reverse complement strand
TTCCCAGCGACATCTCGAATTCGCCATCCTTGGCTCCTCCGTTGTGTGGCTTGTTTAGAAACCGTAGCATGACGGAAGAGCCTTTTTTAGTGGATACCAATTATCGCCGTTTTCTCAGAAAGTGCAGACACAATACCCATCCCATGGAAAACAATGGTGAGCGGCGCTGCGCGGCCTGCCACGAGATAAAGCGAGACGACAAAAAGGTCTATACCGTGGGCGGGTTGAAGTCGCAAGAGGCCTGCTTCAAGTGCCATCCGGCCGTCGAGTTCAAGGAGATTCACGACCATACGCTCGAACCGGCCAAACGCTGCCAGGACTGCCACTGGCTGCACGGCTCCGATCACAAAGGGCTGCTCAAGGCGCCCATCAAGAAGTCCACGCCGAATGCCACGGTGGGTAACCAGCCTGCCGGGAAATGAGCCGCTACGGCTTTACCGTCGTGATCCAAATCAGCGGCTGGCCGGCCTCGTCCACTCGCAGTTCGCTCTTCAGCCGGGCCTGAAAGAGAAGCTTGCGAAGCAATATGCTGTAGGTGAGCCGGGCGCGGGGAAGCGATGCCTGAACCTTGGCCGGGTCGATGCCGTGCCGGGCAAGCGCGCCGTGGTCCAGCAGCATGGGAACCTTCAGCCGCTTGCCGATCGCATCGAGCCCCTGGGCGACCGATACACCCTGAATATTGACCGTGAGGAACTCGAACAGTGCGGGCATAACCTCGCGACGCGGTTTCTCGGGCGGCCAGCCCACCGGCCAGACCTTCCGACCGGCACGCGCCTCGACCACCGCGTACTCGGCTCCCCGGCCGCCCAACTCGCGCGGCACCAGGCATAAACCCAACGGACGCAACGTGTACGCCAACGCCGTACCGCACGAGATTCCCAGAAGCTCGTCCGACATCTTGTCGTCGCCCATGGCCGGCGGCTTCGGGTCAATCCGTAGCGGCAGCAGCAGTTGGCGCCCAATCTTCTCGACCACTTCGCGGCGGGACATGCCCTCGGTGGAAAAACCGACCGGCCGGGTCAGGTCCTTCAGCACCTGCTCGAATACCTGGCGATCCAGGCCGAAGGCCGATTTCCGCTCGCGCTCTTGCGGCGGTCCCTCTTTGGCCAGTTCGTCCAGCCATCGGACCAGCCGGACTGCATCTGCCGGCTTGCAACGACCGCCGGGCAGGAGTACCTCGCCCGCGGAAGTCAGCAGCCCGGTGACTACATAAACCGGCCGCTCCTTGGTGCCGCGAACCTCGATCCCCACCTCATCACTGGCCCGTCCGGCGCGCAATCTAAGATTGGTCACTCCCGCCCGACCCAGCCGGCGGAGCCAATCCTGCTGGGCGGTCAGTGGAAGGCGATCTTCGGCGACCAGTTCCAACTCGACGCGACCGGCCGCACGGCCTGTCGACGCAGCCGAGGCAATCAGAATACCGGCAAGCAGGAACGTCCACATAGGAGCGAACCCCTTTTGTTCATATTCACGGTTGATGAATTGCGAAGCCGCAAGCGGCACTATCCACTATCAACTATCAACTATCAACTATCCACTATCGGGCAAGTGTCAGTACCTCAAGGTCACTTGAGTGCCAGTACCTCAAGGTCACTTTGTAAGGAAAACTTGGAGTTCGGATGGGGGG
>JAUWJC010000168.1 GCA_030607895.1 Pirellulales bacterium | reverse complement strand
CAGCCGGCCGTGGGTCTTCTGCCGGCTGGGGGTTTTCGGCCGGTTTCGGAGCCTCGGGCTTGGGTGGCTCGGACGGTGGAGGAGCAGGGGGCGGGGTGAGATCCGGGGCGGCCGGTTTGGAAGGTGGCCGCTTTGGTGGGCCGGGCGGTTGTGAAGGTATGTATTCGGGGGCAAGCTCTTCGGCCGCGCTCGGCCCGGCGTCCGCGTCGGCCAACTCCTGCTCCGCTTGTTGGCCCTTGCGAATCACGTAAACGAACGCCACCGCCAGAAGCGCGATCAACAGAACCAGCAGCCTGATGGCAAACCACGGCGCGGCGGACCTCTTCCTGGTCGCCGCTGAAGTGCCTACCGGTGGCCCAGAGGGAACCAGCATTTCCGAGTGCATGGTAGCTGCCGGCGGAAAACCCGCAACATCAACCGGCAGAGCGGCCGGCGGCTCGGGAGCCGCTCCCATAGGAACCGGCATTCCCATTGGCGGAACAGGTTGACCAAGCGAAGGCGCGGGGCTGCCCAGCGGGGCCATTGGCTGGACGGGCGCTTGTACCGGCATGTCCCAGGGCGAGGCGACCTGTGGGATACCATTGGGTGGTGTGGCAGTGCCGGCGGCGGGCTGCGATGGCGGAGCTTGGGAAATCCCGGGGGCACTCCGAAGACCGGCATCATACGTGGCCTTGGCAGTCGAGTCGAGCAGGCAGGTCTTCGCCTGCCTCAACTGATCGAGCAATTGCGACCATTGAGCCAGGTATTCGCCGGGGCGGATGGCGCGGATTCGCGAAATCAGAACGTCGGCGGCGTGCGTGGTGGCTGTCCGGTCGGCCTCGAACCGGGGTAACCCCAGCAATTCGTAGTAGTCGGCCGGCTGATGGCCATCTTGGAAATCGAGCCACTCGCGGTATGGATCGAAAGGCTGTTGCACCGTGGCTCTCGCTTTTGTCTGATTAGGGACCAGGGGAAAGGAACCAGGGGATAGGGTTTTGCTTCCAACCGAATTGGATTTCGCACGAAAATCCTGGTCCCTGGCCCCTATCCCCTATCCCTATCATTATCCATCTGGCACGGCAGACTGCAAGGTATCTGATTGGGGACCAGGGGCTAGGGACCAGGGGCTAGGATTCAGCTTCCAACCGAATTGGATTTCGCACGAAAATCCTGGCCCCTGGCCCCTGGCCCCTGGTCCCTATCCCCTGTTATGCTTTCGCGTGGAACTTTGTCGGCCTCTCGCTCGTCTACAGAAACAGGCGGGTAACTCATGCGAAGCCGCAAGCAACTCGAACTTGGACTAAAGCATTGAGCACAACACTCTGTCTGACGTGGCTGTTGATTGCCGGCCCAGCGATTGGTGCTCAGCCGGCCGGCAGTATTACCGAATCGCCCGCCCACAAGCGAGTCCAGGCCGTCATCGACGAGGTCCAAAAGGCCTGTCTCGACGGTCCCGTCTACATGATCGGCCGAAAAACGGCCCTCTGCCTGGCCGAATTAGTCCGGCGGGCGAAGCCCCGGCTGGTGGTCGAATGCGGCACGGCACTTGGGTATTCCGGGCTGTGGATCGGCCGGGAGTTGCAGGCCGCCGGTCGCGGCCGACTGATCACCATCGAGCTAAGCCCCCAGCGGGTCCGGCAGGCGGAGGCCAATTTCCGCAAGGCCGGGCTGGACAGAATCATTACCGTCCGCCAGGGCGACGCCCGGCAGGTGGTCAAAACGCTTACCGGCCCGATCGACTTCGTGTTCATCGACTGCGGCTATTCGAACTACTACCCCATTCTGGTGACATTGGAGAAGAAACTCAGCGGCCGTGCGACCGTGGTGGCCGACAACGTGGGCATTGGTGCCGGCGGGATGAAAGACTACCTCGACCACGTCCGCTCGAAATACAAGAGCCGAACCGAGTGGTTCGACCTCGAACTGCCCTGGGCCAAACGCGACGCGATGGAAATCAGCGTCGCCGGCCAATAGGCCGCTTGCGGCTTCGCACGCTTTTGGTGTCGATGGTAGTGCGGTGCGAAGCCGCAAGCGGTTCCGCCCGCACACCTAACAGCTTAATTCGGAGATCAAACCATGAAAGCCACCCGACCGGTCTGCTCATCGATTCTGACACTTCTGGTGCTGGGCAGTCTGTCCACCGCACTTGCCGAGAAGTCGGCCAACCAGGCGCTTCGCGACAGCTATCTGAAGGCCCAGCGCGACGGCAACTTCAAAGACGCCTACGAGGGCTTCCGCAAGCTGGCGCTCGATCCGAAGGACGAGCCACGCAAGGTGGGCGAGGACCTCGAACAGGCCACGCAGTGTCTTCAGCGGCTGAATCGGGTGGACGAGATCGACGAGTTCCGCGAGGCGGTAATCGAGGTTCACAAGAACAACTGGCGATTGCTCTGGGCCGCCGCGCAGAACTACATGCGCGTGCAGCATCACGGCTTCATCGTGGCCGGCAAGTTCCATCGAGGTAACAAGCGGGGCGGCGGGCACGTGGTCAACGCCATGGAGCGCGACCGGGTCCGGGCGATGCAACTGATGGTGCAGGCGATGCCGCCGGCCACCAAGGACGACGACCACTCGGCGGTTGGCAGCTACTTTCTGGCGCTTTCGCAGATGCTGCTGAACAACCGTGGTTACTCGGAGGCCTGGCGTTTGCAGTACGCCACCGACTTGAAGGTGCTGCCCGACTACGACCCCGGCTGGGGCCACGGCCGCGGCGGCACGGCGGCACCGGTCGACGAAGAGGGCAACCCGGTCTTCCACCATGTGCCCAAGAGTTGGGCGTCGGCCGAGACGGACGGCCAGCGGTGGCGGTGGTGCCTGGTTCAGGCCATGGAGTTCGACGCGCGCCGGCGCAACGAAGTCCGGATGCAGTTCGCCGATTTCCTGATGAACCAGTTCGGCGTTCAGACGATGGCCCATTTCGGCTGGCGATTTGGCCGGATGCAGACGGACGACACCAAGAAGGACGAAAGCGGCACCTACGCGCTGCACACCCTGGCCGAGAAGGAGACGATCGCCCGACTAGCATCCGGAGTAAAACGGCTCAAGCTGCCCGACGAGTTCAACTTCATCAAGATATACCAGGACGTTTCCACGGGCGGCAAGAGCGACTACGGGCGCCGGGCGTTGGAACGGTTGGCCTCGATTTTCGAGAACCGCCGGCAGTACCCCAAGGCGGCCGACTACTGGAAGAAGTGCCTTCGCGAGTACCCCAACTATCACGCCAAGCAGAACTGGCAGGATCGGCTGGAGCAGATTGTGAGCAACTGGGGCCGGTTCGAGCCGGTCCAGGACCAGCCGGCCGGCAAAGGGGCCTCGGTCGAGTACCGTTTCCGCAACGGAAAATCCGTCGCCTTCACCGCCCATGAAATCAAGGTCCAGAAGCTGCTGGACGACGTGAAAGCGTACATCAAAAGCCGCCCGCCGCGGCTCGATCGGCAGAAAATTAACATCTCCAACATCGGCTACCGGCTGATACACGAGAACCAAAAGCAATACCTGGGCGAGGAGGTGGCCGCCTGGAAAACGACGCTCAAGCCACGCAAGGATCACTTCGACAGGCGGATAACCGTCACCACGCCGCTGGAGAAGCCGGGCGCTTACTTGCTTCGAGCCAAAATGGCCGAAGGCAACGTCAGCAATATCGTCATGTGGGTAAACGATACGGCCATCGTAAAGAAACCGCTTAGCGGCAAGACCTATTACTTCGTGGCCGACGCCCGATCCGGCAAGCCGATCGCCAAGGCCAACGTCGAGTTCTTCGGATACCGGCAGAAACACCTCAAGAACCGGCAGTACCAAATCACCACCGAGCAGTTCGCCGAGTTCACCGGTGCCGACGGGCAGGTCGTGCCCGACATCTCCAGGGAAAAAACGCAGAACTACCAGTGGATCATTGTCGCCCGAACCGACCGGGGCCGGTTCGCTTATCTGGGCTTCAGCCGTTTCTGGTACGGCAACTATTACGACCGCGAGTACGAGGCCACCAAGGTTTACACCATCACCGACCGGCCCGTCTACCGGCCCGACCAGACGGTGAAGTACAAGTTCTGGGTCCGCCACGCCAAGTACGACAAGGAAGCCACTTCGGATTTTGCCGGCAAGCCGTTTACCGTCGAAATCCAGAACCCCAAGGGCGAGAAGATCGTCGACAAGCGGGTCAAGGCCGACGCTTTCGGCGGCATCGAAGGCGAACTGAAACTGCCGGCCGACGCCATGCTGGGCGTCTACCGGCTGGGTGTGCGGGGTAACAAACGGGTGGCGACTGCCGCGATCGGTGGAAAGAGGGGGATACTCCGGGCGGTCAAAAGGGTTGTCACGTCCAAAACGACATATACGTACCTCGGCGGCGGCTCGTTCCGCGTCGAGGAGTACAAGAAGCCCGAGTTCGAGGTGACCGTCGACGCGCCAAAAGAGCCGGTCATGCTGGGCGAGACGATCACCGCCACGATCAAGGCCAAGTACTACTTCGGCTCGCCCGTGACCAACGCCAAGGTGAAGTACAAGGTAACGCGGACCAGCCACACCGAGCGCTGGTACCCGATCGGCCCCTGGGACTGGCTCTACGGCAAGGGCTACTGGTGGTACGCCTACGACTATCACTGGTACCCGGGCTGGGCCGAGTGGGGCTGCCGGCGTCCGACCCCGTTCTGGTGGCCGCACCGCCACACGCCGCCCGAACTGGTCGCCGAGCGCGAAGTCAAAATCGGCAAAGACGGCACGGTCAAGGTCAAAATCGACACCGGCCTGGCCAAGGCAATCCATCCCGACCAGGACCATAGCTACTCGATTACCGCCGAGGTGGTCGACCAGTCGCGGCGGACCATAGTAGGCACGGGCAACGTGCTGGTTGCGCGAAAGCCCTTCAAGGTCTACACCTGGGTCAACCGGGGTTACTACCGGGTGGGTGACGTGATCGATCTGAGTTGCTCGGCGCGAACGCTCGACGGAAAACCGGTCCAGGGCAAGGGCAAGCTGACCATCTTCAAGATCAGCTACAAGGATGGCAAACCGGTCGAAACGCCCGTGCGCGACTGGAACCTGCCCACCAACGACCAAGGCCGGGCGAAGTTGCGCATCAAGGCCTCGCTGAAGGGCCAGTACCGCTTCTCCTACAAACTGACCGACGCCAAGAAACATACCATCGAAGGCGGATACGTCTTCACCATCATCGGTGAAGGGTTCGACGGGTCCGACTTCCGCTACAATAACATCGAGCTTGTGCCCGATAAGCGGGACTACAAGCCGGGCGAGAGGGTCAAGCTGCAGATCAACACCGATCGGGTAGGCTCGACCGTGCTGTTGTTCGTGCGGCCGGCCAACGGCATCTACCTGCCGCCCAAGGTCATTCGCATGGACGGCAAGAGCACGACCGCCGAAATTGCCGTCGTCAAGAAGGATATGCCCAACTTCTTCGTCGAAGCGGTAACCGTGGCCGACGGCCGCGTGCACACCGAAAACAAGGAGATTGTCGTCCCGCCCGAGAAACGGGTGTTGAACGTTGCCCTGGAGCCTTCATCCGAAACGTACAAACCGGGCGAGAAGGCCAAGGTGAAGATCACGCTGACCGACTTCTTCGGCAAGCCGTTCGTCGGCTCGACCGTGGTTGCCATTTACGACAAGTCGGTCGAGTACATCTCGGGCGGCTCGAACGTGGCCGACATCAAGGAGTTCTTCTGGAAGTGGCGCCGCCGCCACAATCCGCGGACCGAAACGAACCTCGGCCGGTTCTTCCGCAACCTGGTGCTGCCCAACAAGAAGGGCATGAGCAACCTGGGTGTGTTCGGGGCCACCGTGGCCGAGGAGATGGACTCGATCGGTGCGGACAGAGAAGGGCAAAAGGAGGAAAAGCTGGCTGCGCAATCGCTCCGGCCGATGTCCCGAGGCTTCGGCGGCGGAATGGGCGGCGGGCACATGGTGTACAGTCGCAAGTCCAACATCATGCTGGGTGCCCCCATGGCCGCGGCAGAAGCGCCCATGGATGAAATGTCCAACGGCCTGGCCATGGAATCCAACAAGAAGGCGAAGGGCGGAGCACCCGGCGCACCCAAGATGGTTCAGCCCACCGTGCGAAAGAAATTCGCCGACACCGCACTCTGGGTCGGCACGCTGAAAACCGACGGCGACGGCACGGCTCAAGTGGCTCTCGAAATGCCCGAAAACCTTACCACCTGGCGAATCAAGGTCTGGGCAATGGGCCACGGAACAAAGGTCGGCGAAGGACAAATCGACGTCGTCACCCGAAAGGACCTCATCCTCAGAAT
Organism: Pirellulales bacterium; assembly: GCA_030607895.1. Taxonomy (GTDB): domain Bacteria; phylum Planctomycetota; class Planctomycetia; order Pirellulales; family Thermoguttaceae; genus JAUWJC01. The sequence continues at coordinate 1,773 of JAUWJC010000168.1, read as the reverse complement.
GCAGGCCCCGCGGTTCTTCATCCAAACCGACGAAGTCGTCCTGTCGGCCAACGTACACAACTATCTGAAGAGCAAGAAGGCCGTAAAGGTGGCCTTGGAACTCGATGGCAAGCAACTCGCGCCGCTGGGCGAACTGGTCCAGACGGCCCAGATCGCCGCCGGCGGCGAGTCGCGGATCGACTGGCGCGTCAAGGTCCAGAAGGAAGGCCAGGCAGTCATCCGCATGAAGGCCCTTACCGATGAAGAGTCGGACGCCATGGAGATGAAGTTCCCCTGCTACGTCCATGGCATGTTGAAGATGGACAGCTTCTCCGGGGCGCTTCGTCCGAAAGACACCGTCGGGAAGTTCACCGTGCGCGTGCCCGCCGAGCGAAGGCCGGAAGAGTCGCGGCTCGAAGTCCGCTACTCGCCCACGCTGGCCGGTGCAATGGTCGACGCCCTGCCCTACCTGGTCGACTACCCCTACGGCTGCACCGAGCAAACGCTCAACCGGTTCCTGCCGACGGTGATTACGCAGAAGATACTGTTGGACATGGGCCTGAACCTCGCGGACATCAAGAAGAAACGCACCAACCTCAACGCGCAGGAGATCGGCGACGACCGCGATCGGGCCAAGCAGTGGAAACGTTTCGACCGCAACCCGGTCTTCGACGAAGCCGAAGTCCGCAAGATGACCAAGGAGGGCGTGAAGCGTCTGACCGAGATGCAGCTTTCCGACGGTGGCTGGGGGTGGTTTTCCGGCTACGGCGAGCGGTCGTATCCGCACACCACGGCCCTGGTGGTCCACGGCCTGCAATTGGCCCAGCACAACGACGTGGCCCTGGTGCCCGGCATGATCGAACGGGGCGTCGCCTGGCTCACCCGGTATCAGGACGAGCAGGTCCAGAAACTCAAGAACGCCCTGAAGAAGCCGAAGAAGAAACCCTGGAAGAACCACGCCGATAACCTCGACGCCTTCGTCTACATGGTCCTGGTCGAGTCGGGCGTGAAGAACCGGGCCATGCTCGATTTCCTCTACCGCGACCGCACCAAGCTGGCCGTTTACGGTATGGCCATGTACGGCCTCGCCCTGGAAAAGCAGAAGCAAAAAGAAAAGCTCGACATGATCATGCAAAACATCGGCCAGTACGTGGTCGAAGATGACGAGAATCAGACCGCCTGGCTGAAACTGCCCGGCGGATATTGGTGGTGCTGGTACGGCAGCGAGTACGAGGCACACGCCTACTTCCTGAAGCTGCTGGCGCGAACCGACCCCAAGGGCGAGTTGGCACCGCGGCTGGTCAAGTACCTGCTGAACAACCGCAAGCACGCCACCTACTGGAACTCGACCCGCGACACGGCCATTTGTATCGAGGCCATGGCAGAGTTCATCCGTGCCAGCGGCGAGGATAAGCCCGAAATGACCGTCCAAGTGTGGATGGACGGCAAGCAGCAGAAGGCGGTCGAGATAACCGCCGCCAACCTCTTCCAGTTCGACAACAAGTTCGTGCTCGCCGGCAAGCAAGTGACCGAGGGCTCGCACCAGGTCGAGCTGCGCAAGTCTGGCCGGGGTCCGCTCTACTACAATGCCTACCTGACAAACTTCACCCTGGAGGACATGATAACCAAGGCCGGCTTGGAGATCAAAGTCAACCGCAAGTACTACCGGCTCAAGCGGGTGGACAAGGCGGGCAAGGTGGCCGGCTCGCGCGGGCAGGCCGTCGATCGGAAGGTCGAGAAGTACGAGCGCGAAGAGCTACCCAACCTGGCCACGCTCAAAAGCGGCGACCTGGT
>JAUWJC010000432.1 GCA_030607895.1 Pirellulales bacterium | reverse complement strand
GGGGATCGGGTGGTTGTGCGCTCCACCATCCCCCGGCAAAGCCGGGGGCTAAGGGACGTTCGCGGCCGCACCGCACGATGCGAAGCCGCAAGCGGCCTGCTTCCGACCTCCGACTTCCGACCTCGCTACAGCGTCCACCCCTTGCGATATTCTCGCTTGACGTACTGATTTGCCTCGGGACAATTCGTTATTTTCATGGCGGCCGCGTCCCACTCGATTTTCCGCCCTACCTTAAGCGCGATGTTACCCAGCAGGTACGCCTCGGTCATCGGGCCGGAATAGCCGAAGTGGCAGCCGGTTTGGTCGTTCTCCTTGATCGCGCGGATCCAATCCTGGTGAATCTCGATTCTCCGCGGCAGTGTCGGCTTGGGCCACTGGTAGTCGGCAAAATCCTTTCGGGGTAGCGGCGGGCCGCCGACGAGCATCCTGCCCTTGCTGCCGATGAAAAGCGTGCCGTTGGGGCCGAGCTTGTCTCCTTCGACCAGATCGGCGGGTGGTTTCTTGCCGCCGTCGTACCAGACCAGCTTCACCGGCGGCCGATCTGCTCGGGCGGGAAAGTAGAAACGAATGATGCTCCAGCTTGGAAACGCTTCCGGCTTCATGCCCGAACACTCGGCCTCGACCGCGCTGGGAGCACCCAGCCCAAGCGCCCAGAAAACCACGTTGGTTATGTGCGGTGCAATGTCGCCCAGCGCGCCGGTACCGAAATCCCACCACCCGCGCCATACAAACGGATGATACACCTGCTTGCCCTTGAACGGCCCGTCGGTGTACTTGTTTTTGTAAGGCCGCATGGGGGCCGGACCGATCCACTGGTCCCAGTCGATGTGTTTTGGGACCGGGTCTTCGCCGGCGGGCCGGTCTTGACCTTGCGGCCAGATTGGCCGGTTGGTCCAGCAATGTGCCTCGTGGACCGGCCCGATTACGCCGGCCTGGATCGCCTCGACCGTGCGGATGTGCGATTCGCTGCTTTGGGCGCCCGTGCCCATCTGGGTGACGAGCTTATTGGCCACGGCAGTCTGGCCCATCACCCGGGCCTCGTGGACCGAATGCGTCAGCGGCTTTTCGCAGTAGACGTGCCTGCCCAACTTCATGGCCATCACGCTGGCCGGTGCGTGGCAGTGGTCGGGCGTGCTGAGGACCACGGCGTCGAGGTCTTTTTCCGTCTCGAGCAACTTGCGGAAGTCGGTGTACTTCCGCGCGGCGGGAAACCGCTTCCCGGCGGCATCCAGACGGTTCCGGTCGATGTCGCACAGCGCGACGATGTTCTCGCCGGCAACCGCCATCATGTTTGCATGACCTCGGCCGCCGGTGCCGATAATGCCGACGTTCAGCTTATTGTTCGGCGATTGGGCCGCGGCGGAAGCCGGTCGCGGATACGCCCCGGCCACGGTTGCAGCCGCGCCGGTGACGGCCGCTTGACGCAAAAACTCCCGGCGGGTCCAATGATCGTTCATGCGTGGGTTCCTTCCACGAAAGGCGGGCATGGGGGAGGGAAAGTGGAGCCTCGGACTCTGACTATGGCCCGTCCCAATAAATCTGCAACGTGGGTTGCAATGAGCTGTCAGCGGTCAGCTATCAGCCCGAAACCCCGCAAAAAACGCCATTTTCGGCGGCTGAAAGCTGATAGCTGAAAGCTGACCGCCAAGATTGTGATGTTGCATTTTTTTCCGAACGAGCCATATCAAACTACCCTTTCCTGGCAAAAAATGCAATCACACCCTGAAGATCGCATCGCATGACACCCCCCGACAATACCATCACCGCCGCACTGGCCGAACGGCAAATCGACCTGCCCGGACCGCAGGTTGACCTGCTAGTGCGGTACTGCTCCCTTCTGTGGCAGTGGAACTCGAAGATCAACCTCACCCGGCATTGCGACTACCAGAAGTTCGTTACCCGAGACTTGGTCGATACCCTGGCTTTCGAGCGGTTCCTCGGCCCGGGCGAGCGAATCCTGGACGTGGGAACCGGCGGGGGCGTACCCGGCGTGCCGCTGGCTATTCTTCGAGCCGACCTCGACGTTTGGCTTGCCGAATCGGTGGGCAAGAAGGCCCGGGCGGTGGCCGATATCGTCGAGCAATTGGGGCTCGGCCTGCCGGTCCATCACGGCCGGGCGGAAGAGTTACTTCTGGAGCACAAATTCGACACGCTGGTCGTCCGCGCGGTTGCTCCCCTGCGGAAACTGCTCGATTGGTTCGCCCCGCATTGGGGGTCTTTCGACCGATTACTGGTTCTCACGGGGCCATCCTGGGTCGAGCAACGGGGCGAAGCCCGACACCGCGGCCTGCTGAAGCGTCTGGCCCTGCGCCACCTTTTCACCTACCCCACTGCCGGCACCGATGCCCAAAGTACGCTCCTGCAAATTCGTCGCAAGGGCAAGTCTTCATAAAGCCGCGACCGGTGGTCGCGCTTCACCGACCGTTGCACGGCGTTACCGGCCCTGAGGACAGGGTGGCTCGGACTGTCGAGTCGGAGAACCTACTGGTTCCGCCAGAAGCCGGGAACGAACAGGACGAGGATCACGAAGATTTCCAGCCGGCCGATCATCATTAGCCCGGATTATTCACAAAGGCCGTAGCACAGGCTTCCAGCCTGTGGCTGGGCAACACAGGCAAGATGCCTGTGCTACTGGTGCGGCCTATGAATAATCCAGGTTAGCCGGATGAAGAGGATTTTGGAGAGGGCGATCTGCTTTCCACCTCTTCTTGTCCTAAGTCCCGATCCGACTCTATCTCAAGATGGTTTGCAGGTATCAGCTTGTTGGCTTCAAGGAATCCCGCGATCTCCCAGGTGAGGGCTCCGTTGCCGGATTCGTTGATGTGCTTGAGATCGTCGGGCAAGTTGAAGTTTGGGTTAGATAGCACGTTCGTGACATCCAAGGAAAGGACATGCCTGTTCACGAGCGCCTCGTGTAGTTGCTTGATCTGAGTAATTAGGACAAACGTCGCGCCGTGTGCTTCTGCTTGCCGGTGCATTTCATACACCAGCGTCTCCCCCAATCGATACAACTCATTCCGGAAGGCTTCGTTTTCGAGATTCTTTGCATCCAGAGGATTCCCTATTGGAGGCTCCTCGCCATGCCCTTCTAACAGATGTACGAGGACGTTTCTCACCAGATGATACAATTCACTGCGCTTGACGAGCCGCCAATGAATCCGTCTCGTAGTGCCCATCTTTCGCATGGTAGCTGCATCGCCTAATGGTGGAGCGGCGGAAGGAGCCGGCCAACCGGGAACAGGTGAGTTGGAAAGAACGAGCCTATCGTCGTGCAAATGAAATCGGGGCTTGTACTTCCCCCAGCGCCACGCATGCATATGTCGGTGATCAGCGTAGTGAGCGACATATGCTAACACCAAATCGGGTTCATATCGAAATCCTTCAGATCGGAGGCGAAGCAACTCCTGGTCAACCCCAAAGCCACAGACCCCGAGGTTGATTACCTCGACGTTTTTGAAGTAACCTTCCAGCAACATGGAAAAATGCTCTTCTATAGGCACTCCGAAGCCAAAAGTTCGAGAGTCGCCAAGAAGGACTATTCGAAACGTACCGTCCGGCTTCTCAATTAGCTTGTTTCGCTGTCACGCAACCCCTTGGAGTTGATCCGGTACTCTATTTCGCAACCGGTCCTGCTCGAGCTGGCGCAGGACGAAGGTCTCGGCGACCAACCCAGTGTTTCGTCAAACTGTCCAATTGATGCCGGGACAACGTCTTCTGGTTGGCTCATTCGCATGCACACGCGAACAACACCTTCTGAAAACAGAACTGCAACGACAAGCAGGATCGAGGCGAAGAACAACTTTTTTTTCAATGACAGATGCATATTCATGTCCAACCTATTATAGCACAACTTGCTTGTGCAATGTCTCCACAATGGTCGATTTGCAATACAACGGCCGGCACCCAACCACCTTGCCTGACCATCAACGGGGGGGTTGGGGCGCACACGAGCATTCAGGGCCACGCCTTGGACCATGACGACGCGATCCGTTGAGCCTGTCGCGGTTGTCGCCGGAGAAGCTACTGGTTCCGCCAGAAGCCGGGAACGAACAGGACGAGGATCACGAAGATTTCCAGCCGGCCGATCATCATTAGCC
>JAUWJC010000098.1 GCA_030607895.1 Pirellulales bacterium | reverse complement strand
GTGGGGCCGAGCGGGCCGGGTTTTTGGACGAAGCCGCCCGGGCGATGGGCGCGGTGCTCGTGGCCGACCTTGACACGGGCCGGCCGGAGCGGCAGATTACGCTAAGAGTACAGGCCGCCAACCGCGACGACCTGCTGCACGACTGGCTGGGGGAATTGCTCTATCGGTTCGAGCCCGAACGGTTCGTGGGCGTGCAGTTTGACGTTGAGCCAACTCCCGCCGGGCTGGAGGCCGTCGTCCGCGGCGAGCGGATCGATCCCGACCGGCATCAACTCGACGTGGAGGGGAAAGCCGTAACCTACCACGGCCTGAAGGTCCAGCCCGACAACGGCGGCTGGCTGGCCGAGGTAATCCTCGACATCTGACTACTGAACCCTAGCGCGGCCGGCGGCCGCAACCAAACTGTTTAGCCCCGGGCGGCCACGCCGGGGGACCACCATCGCCGCGTGGCCGCGGCGGCTAAACGTAACTGTACAAACCACTGGACAACATGCGCGCACCGTGCGCAGAAGTTGCGACGTAAGTCCCTCACCCCTCGCCCCTCGTCCTTTTGAGTATGCTATCTTTGAGCACGGTAACGTATGCTTTCAGCGGTTGACAAGTCACGTGGAAAGACCAAGGGAGAATTCGGATGCATATTGCGGTAATAGGAACCGGCTACATCGGCCTGGTGTCCGGAACTTGCTTTGCCGAGAGCGGCAACGACGTAGTTTGTATCGACATCGATCGGCAGAAAATCGATAGCCTCAAGGAAAACATCCTGCCGATCTACGAACCCGGACTGGAAGAACTCGTCCGGCGCAACCAGAGTGCCGGCCGGTTGACGTTCAGCACGGATTTGGCCGCGGGAATCAATCGTAGCCAACTCGTCTTCATCGGTGTCGGCACGCCGCAGAGTGAATCGGGGGCGGCCGACCTGCGGGCGGTTTGGGCAGTGGCCGACGCCATCCGCGAGCAGGCAGACGAGTCGAAAATCGTCGTGGTTAAAAGCACGGTGCCGGTCGGCACCAACGCCAAGGTGGCCGAGCGGCTCAACAAAGGACCGCACAAGCACCGCACGGCAAGCAATCCCGAGTTTCTCAAGGAAGGCTACGCGGTGGACGACTTCATGAAGCCGGACCGCGTCGTCGTCGGGGCGCGAGATTCGGAAGTGGCCGAGCTATTGCGGGAACTACACGCCCCGTTCCTCCGCTCCGGCCATCCCCTGCTGGTGATGTCGCCGGAAAGCGCCGAAATGACCAAGTACGTCTTCAACTGCATGTTGGCCACGAAAATATCCTTCATCAACGAGATGGCTAATCTGTGCGAACGACTCAAGGCCGACATCAACGACGTGCGGCAGGGCATGGGACACGACGCGCGGATCGGGTTCCAATTCCTACACCCGGGTGTCGGCTACGGTGGCTCGTGCTTTCCCAAGGATGTTTGCGCCATGATCGCCCTGGCCAAGGACGTCGGCGTGGCCCCGCGGGTGCTCCAGGCGGTCGATCAGGTGAACGAATCGCAGAAAAGCGTCTTGCTCGGCAAGCTCCTCGCGCTGTTCGACGAGAACCTGGCTGACAAGACGGTTGCCGTCTGGGGGCTGGCCTTCAAGCCGCGCACCGACGATATCCGCGAGGCACCCTCGCTCGTCTTGATTCAGCAGTTGCTCGAAGCCGGCGCGGAGGTTCGGGCGTTCGATCCCGAGGCCCTGGCAAACGTCAAGCGGGTTTTCGGCGACCGTATCACCTATTGCGATCGGGCTTACGGCACCACCGAAAGGGCCGACGCATTGGCCATAGTCACCGAATGGCAGGAGTTCCGCAACATCGATTTCGAGGTCCTCCGCCGCCTGATGAGACGGCCGATTATTGCCGACGGCCGAAACCTCTACGACCCGGCACACATGGCCCAACTCGGCTTTACCTACGCCAGTATCGGCCGGCAAACAACCGGCCCCGATCTGCCGCCGGCGCCGACCTTAACGCTCGCCGCCAAAACCAGCCAACCCGTCGGCACGGAGCCAATAGCCTGACCCTGGTCCCTTTTTCGGCCGGATTTTCCCTCTTGCCCCGTTTTGCCCGCGCGCGTACAATCCGGCCGCCATGGACGCAAGGATGGCACTCAGGCTGGTGTTGTTAGGATGCTTGGCTTTGGGACTCCGGGTCTGGGTAGTGCTGGCACTGCCGCCCGAGCACGCCGGACCGCCGACAAACGAGGCGGGGCAAATCGCCGAGAATTTGTTGGCCGGGCGGGGGTTTTCTCTCGAATTGCTGGGTGCCGAGGGCCTCACGTCGCAGCAGGCACCCTTCTATCCGCTGCTTATGGCAACCGCCTACCGGTGGTTTGGCGTTGGCACGCCGGAGGCCGTGCTGGCGATCCAGTTGCTCCAATGTGCCATCGGCACGGCCATTGTCTTGGCCGTGGTTTGGCTGGGCTGGTCGCTGTTTCCAGACCGGCCAAGCATCGGCTGGGTAGCCGGTCTGGTCGCTGCCCTCTACCCAACCCACGTGCTGATGGTTGCCGGACTGCAGCCCATCCTATGGGGAGCACTTCTCTTGACGCTGCTTGTGGCGGTGGTCCTATCGCCCCGATGGCGCGCAAGGCGGGCTGGGGCCATCCTGGCCGGCTTGCTGGGGGGAATGCTTCTGTTGGTCGAGCCGGTCCTGGGTCTGGCCGTACCCGTGTGTGCCTTCGTCTTCTGGATGGCCGAGGGTTCCGGCGATTGGTCGGGCCGCTTCGAGCAGGTTCCACTTCGACGCCTTGTGCTGATGGCCGGAATCTGCGCGGTAATCATTACTCCCTGGACGGTTCGCAATTCGATAGTCCACGGGCGGTTCGTGCCGATCAAATCGACTCTCGGCTACTCCTTCTGGCAAGGCAACAATCCGATTAGTTGGGGCACCGACAAGATCCCGCCCTCCGCGGCCGAACCCTTTTTCCCGCGGAAGGCCACGGCAAATGCACTCTACGTGGATGCCCTGCTGTTAGAACCGAATGACTACCGCCGACTGGCCTCGCTCGGCGAGCCCGAGCGAAGTCGCTATTTGGGTAGTCGGGCGTGGCGGTTTGTCCGCGCCAAACCCGCCCGATACGCGCGGCTTTGCCTGCGGCGGTTGCGGTACTTCCTGCTGTTCGACGATACCGATCCTGCGGCGGCCGGTCGGCTTCAGCGTGTCAGTTCGGTGGCGTGGCTGGTTCTGGTGTTTGTCGGGTTGTTGATTTGCGGCGATCGGCGGCGTGTACTCTGGCCAACTTGGGCGGTTTTCGCCGCAGTGGCCTTGTTTCACACTCTGGTAATCGTGTCGCCCTGGTCTCGCGCCGCGCTGGAGCCGATGACGTTTGTTTGGGCGGCCTGGGCGATTGGTCCGATAGCCGCTTGGCGTCGGCCGATCAAGGTCTATCGTCCCGGCCAACGCGCCCGGGAACACTCCGGCCGCGAGCACGCCCTGAAGGGACCGCACTACCGGCTGGAACGTCGGGCCGTCAGGCGATGAATTGGTTGTTCATCGCGTGTTGCGGCCGGACAACATGGCCCGTTGGTCCGAACCCGTGGCGATTGCCCGCCGTCTTGCTGTAAGTCGGTGTGTCACAACGCGTTAGAGCACTTCCCTACCCGGTCCAACCCCCCTCGCTCGCCTGCGGCACCCGGTTTGCTCCTCGGGTGGTTGTTCACAGTGTGTGCGACTGGCGGCGGGAGAGCCTTGGTCCCCTCGGGCTCTCCCGGCCGCCGGCCGCTCTTTCCAAAAATACCGCTCGGCCATGCAAGCTCGCGAACTGATCGAATTGGCTGCCGTTGTCTCGGCTCATGGTCCGGTCCTAATCCGTGGCAGCGGACAACTTTCCACCAACAGCATCGACGAGTATTGGACCGCGTCGAAGTGTCGGCTGGATCGTTGGGGCCGAAGCCTGAAGAGCCTATCGGACGAGACGGCCGGCCGCTCTCGACAGGGCCGCTCTGGACGGGGCCGGTCGCGGTGGCCCTTCTTTCGGAGCGTAATCGAAGAAATCCTAACCGGCGAAGTGCTCACCCGCGTCTGGACCGCCGTGATATGTGCCTACGACCGGCACCGCGGCACCGAGCTGGTCGAGCCGGTGGTTCGCAGCGTGCTGATCGGTCACCTGGAAGCCCGGCATCGGGTGCTGACACTGCTGGTTCACGGCCCGGGCATCGACGCGGAACAGGCCCTGAAACTAAACCGGCTCCGACGCCGCACCGAGCGCTGGACGGACATGCTGATCGGCTATCTGGCCGGGCAATACGAGGTTACCGAGTTCGCCGTCGACCCGGCCCGCGCAAAAGACTTCGCCGAGGACTTGAGTCATCAGAGCCGACTGGCGGGCGGGCGGCACGTTTGGCCGTTGGTGTTGGGTTCGCTCCGGGCGGCCTTCCGGCAGGGACTCTCTCCGATCAGCCCGAACGCCGATCTGAACACCCGAATTGCCACCAGTATTGTCTCCTGCTTCCAGCCCGAGTTGTTCGACTCGACGGGCGTTTTCCGTTCGCTCTGGCTCTTGCGATTGACAAATATCACGGCCGACACGCAGGTGATGCTCGACGAGCTATTGTCGTTGGAGGACCACCCGGCCACCGAGGCGGAGGATGTCGCATTGCGGCGTCTTACCGCCCGCTCGCGCAGATTCGACGTGTAGGGTGGTCTACGTGTTGCCTTGTGCTGTCGTTTTGCGGGGCTTGACTTCAAGGGCGGTAACGAGTTCCACATCGACAATGTTAAATCCGCCCTCCGGACGGAAGACAATCGCGATGTCTCCGGTAGGTGACGCAGCGAGGAACTCCGGATGGTCCACGACAAGCTCGCGACCGTCTCCAAGATGGATCAAGAATGGATGGAATGGGCGTGCGTTAAGCAGGGCATGTAGTTCGTCCGCCTTCATGTAATCTCTTCTCCAGATATCCACCAGTATTCTAGCTGTTTGGAAGCGTTCCGTCAAGAGGGCAACTCAGCCATCGAGCGACCAGCGTGCCTGTCGCAGGACGGCGAACTTTGGTTGGGCCATCTTCTCGTACCACACCGAAAGCAGCGAACCGTCGCCCAGTTGTACGGTCGACGGGTAGCCCAAGTCGACGGTAATACCGTCGCCGGAAATGACCATCGGCTCGGACCAGGTTCGGCCGTTGTCCCGGCTTACTCTGGCCTGGTTGCCGAGCGGTTTGCGGCGGTGTCCGTAGGGCATCAGCAGCCGATCGTCTTTGAGCCGCAACAGGTGCGAGGGGAGTCCCCACACGCCGATTGACTTGGGTGGGGCCCAGGTTTTGCCGCCGTCGGACGATTCGGTTTGCAGCGTCTCGCCGGCACTGTTTTTGTTGTGGTTGCGGATTTGAACGACGATCCGGCCGTCGGCCGCTTCCACGGCGTGCAGTTCGTGATAGCCGTCGTGGCTATCGCCTTCTCGCGCGGGAATCTCGGCCAGCCATCGCCAGGTTTGGCCGTCGTCGGTCGACTCGCACACGCCTACTCGACTTCCCTCCCGCCACAGGTCCCTGCCCGCGTAAAGCAGCCGGCCGTCGGCAAGCTGGATGGGTCCATGCGGGCTATCGACCAGGCAATCGTATCTGCCCGACCAGGTGACGCCGCCGTCGGTCGAGCGGACCATCCAGACACCCAAAACGGCCTTGCGCCCCTCGGGCGTAAGCCGGTTGTGGGCGGCCAGCCATCGTTGGAGTTTTTCTTCCGGCCAAGCGCCCTTTTCACCGGGTTTCTTCTTCATGGCTGCCGGCAGGTACCTCTCGTAGGCCAGCGAGGTGAACGTGGTGGCCAGGATCGACCCTTTGGCCGTCTCGATCACGCCGGCATCGCGGTCGTCGATGCCGCTGTCCATCAGCACGCAAGGCCAACTCCAGGTCTCGCCGTCATCCTTGGAGCGGATCAACTCGACCCAACCGAACGGGCAGACGTGCGCCTCGCGCCCGCCCGAGCAGACGACCAGAAGCGCGCCGCCGGCGCGTCGGGCAACCGTGGGCCAGCCGTGGTAGTAGTTGGGCTGCAGGGTGATGACCTTCGTGTCGCGAATGGTTGCCTTGGGCGCCGCGGCCGAGGCGGGCCGGCCCACGGCGAACACCGCACCGGCGGCCGCACCGCTTTGGGCAAGCATCTGTCGACGATTGATAAACTGCGTCATGGTAGGCTCCTTTGGGTGAGTGAGGGATTGGACGGTGATCCAAACAGGATACATTGATCGGGCTGGCCACGTCAAAGTGATTTGTTGGGTGGTCTAAATGTCGGCTTGCGGCATTACACAACGTCTTGCATCGGCCTGATGCTTGGAGCGGGGAGAGAACGACCCTCCGACTCGAAGTGAGCGATCACGTCCTCGACCACTTCATATAATTCGCCGTACACCCGCAGGGGATTATCGCCATGGATGCCCGTGATGAGGTCAGGGCACTTGCCGATGTACACCTGATCTTCTTCGCTCCACTCCACCCACTTATGGTACTGGTCGCTCATCTTCATTCTTGGATCTCCTCGATAGCGCGCCGAACCTGCTTCTCCTGGTAATGCTTGGCGTCATCGCCGGACTTTCCGCTGAGTGTGACGGCACCACGATACCGAGGGTGCGTAAATTTGCCGTGCGATCCCTTCCCCCCAGCAATCCCACGAAATCCGGCCTGAGTCAAGTCTTGAATCAATTCTCGTATCTTCCTGGGCACAGAGCAACTCCTCGGGTTCCAGAACCGGCCGGAGCCTCACCTGCCGAACTTACCCTGTAACGTAGTTTCCAATTCTCTCAGCATAATCGGGCTCGCACCATACCACAAGTTGGTGGGCTGATTTCAGGGCCGAGAAAGGCCCTGCTCGACCGCGTGGCACGAGACCAGGTGGCCGTCGAGATTCAACTGGCGGGGGGCTTCACGCTTGCAGATGTCCATCGCCCGGGGACAACGGGGATGGAACCGGCAGCCGGAAGGTGGATTGATCGGGCTGGGGACGTCGCCCTCCAGCACGATCCGGTCGCGGTGCTTCGTCGGCTCCATCGTGGGAATCGACGACAGCAACGCCTTGGTGTACGGATGCAGCGGGTTGGCGTAAAGCTGCCCGCTGGTGGCCGTCTCCACGATTTGGCCCAGATACATCACGGCCACCCGATCGGAGATGTACTCCACAACCGACAGATCGTGGGCAATGAACAGGTAGGTCAGATCGAACCTCTCGCGCAGCTCGACCAGCAGGTTGATGATTTGCGATTGGATCGAGACGTCCAGCGCCGAGATCGGCTCGTCGAGAACCATGAAACGGGGGTTCAGCGCCAGCGCCCGGGCGACGCAAATCCGCTGGCGTTGTCCGCCGGAGAACTCGTGCGGGTAGCGGTTGATATAGCTGGGATCGAGCCCCACCTGTTCGAGCGTCTTGCTAACCGTTTCGTACCGCTCTCGTTTGTTACCCAGCCGATGGACGATGAGCCCTTCTTCGACTATTCCCTTGATGGTCATCCGCGGGTTGAGCGATCCGAAGGGGTCCTGGAAGACGATTTGCATGTTGCGTCGCAGGGCGCGGAGTTGGCTGCCCTGGCAAGCGGTCACGTCGGTTCCGTCGAACTCGACGCGTCCGGCGGTCGGCTCGATCAGTCTGAGCAGCGCCCGGCCGGCGGTAGTTTTTCCGCATCCCGACTCACCCACCAGCCCCAGCGTCTCACCCCGGCGAATCTGGAAGCTGATATCGTCGACCGCTCGGACCTGCCCGACGATCCGGGAGGCGAGTCCCCGGCGGATCGGGAAGTATTTCTTCAGATTGACGACGTTCAGTAGTACGTTATTCATAGCTCAGCTCGCCGGCAAAGTGGCATCGGACCTGGTGGCCGGGTCGGATTTCGCGAAGCGCCGGTTCGTCGGTTTCGCACTTCGCTTGGCTGTAGGGACATCGGGGGTGGAATTTGCATCCGGCGGGGAAGCGCAACGGGCTGGGGACCATGCCGGGAATCGTGTTGAGCTTCTCGTCTTTCGGCTTGCCCACCTCCGGCCGAGACCTGAACAGCCCGTGGGTGTACGGATGCAGCCGATTGGTGAACAATTCTTTGACGGACGCGTATTCGACCACTTTCGAGGCGTACATCACGGCCACGTCGTCGGCCGTTTCGGCCATGATACCCAGGTCGTGCGTGATAATCAGGATCGACATACCAAAATCCGCCTGCAATTGCCTGAGCAAATCGAGGATTTGGGCCTGGATGGTTACGTCCAACGCGGTGGTCGGCTCGTCGGCTATCAACAGCCGCGGATTGCACGACAGGGCCATGGCGATCATCGCCCGCTGACGCATTCCGCCGGAGAACTCGTGCGGATACTGTCGAGCGCGTCGCTCGGGTTCTGGGATTTTCACCCGGTGGAGCATTTCGACGGCCCGGCACCCGGCCTCGGCCTTTCCGACGGCTTGATGCAGGCGGATTGCCTCGACGATCTGCGAGCCGATGGTGAAGACCGGGTTGAGCGAGGTCATCGGCTCCTGGAAGATCATGGAAATCCGCCCGCCGCGGACTTTGCGCATTTTCCCTTCCGACAGATCGGTGAGCACGGTGCTCTGGCCGTTGTCGGTCATCGTGATGCGCCCGCCGACGATCCGGCCCGGGGTGGAGATCAGCCGGATGATCGAGAGCGCGGTGACCGACTTTCCGCAGCCGGACTCACCCACCAGCCCCAGCGTCTTCCCTTGCGGAATCACCAACGAGACGTCGTCCACCGCACGCACCACACCATCGTCGGTGAAGAAGTGCGTTTTCAGATTATCGACGGTAATCAGCGGGTTAAACATGATTCGGGATCAATCGACCACAGAGGACACGGAGGTACACAGAGGAAAGATGCAATAACGATCAGTCATTTACCATTCTTTTGATGCCGTCTTTCAGATGCAGGACGTTGAAATTGATGAGCAAGCCAACTTTCTTTCCGCTGAGCTTGAGGTATGACAGAAGTTGAGCCTGGTGAATGGGAAGTATCTCCTTGACGGCTTTTAGTTCGACAACCACAACCTCCTCGACTATAAGATCAATTCGATAGCCAACATCTATTCTCACGTTCTCATAGACTACCGGGAGTTCAACCTGGCTGATGGCGTGCAAGTTTCGCTTGTGCAATTCGAAGAGCAGGCACGCTTCGTATGCCGATTCGAGTAACCCTGGCCCCAAGGCTGTATGCACCCGCATTGCTGCATCGATAATCTGTCCGGTAATCTGCTCGAAAGCCATTTGGCATAACTCCCTCTGTGTTCCTCTGTGTCCTCTGTGGTTGCTTTTCTGGTTCTTTGTTTCTGCCGTTTCCTTCTGGCTGTTTACATTCTCAGTCTCGGGTCCATGGCGTCGCGCAGGCCGCTGCCGACGAGGTTGAAGACGGTGACGGTAAGGAACATGGCCAGCGAGGGAATCAGGACTAGCCACCAATAGGTATAGTTATCGTTTCCCAGCCGCAGCAAGGTACCCCAGCTTGGCGTGGGCGGCCGGACACCGAACCCCAGCAGGCTCAAGCCGGCCTCGGTGATAATTGCCCCGGCAATGCCGAACGGGGCGGAAACCAAGGCCGGCGACAGGGCGTTGGGTAAAATGTGACGGAAGATGATTCGCCAGTGCGAGGAACCCAGCGCCCGGGCGGCCGCCACGTAGTCGATCGAGCGCTGCTTGAGCACCTCGCCGCGGATCAGCCGCGCGATACCCGGCCAGCCGGTAATGCCGATCACAACCATGATGATATAGATGCTCGGCCCGATCAGTGCAACCAGCGTGAGTATCAGGAAGAAGGACGGGAAGAGCATGACGATTTCGATAATCCGGCAGATGCCCATATCGACCAGCCCGCCGAAATAGCCGGCCACCGCACCCACGATCACCCCGATGGTTATGTAGATGCTGACTGCCACGAACCCCACGGTCAACGAGATTCGCGTGCCGTAGATCATTTGCACCAGCACGTCGCGGCCCGTGTTGTCTGTTCCCAGGACGTGCGTGAAGCCGTCGTTGGCGTCTTTCCACCGGTCGCGGTCCTTGTGGTACATGGGCGGCTTGAAGGTCGAGTCGAGGTCTTGCTCCGTCGGCCCGAAGGGTATCAGGGCGTACAACGCCCGCTTGGCGCCGGCCGATCGGAATTGCTCTTCGGTGAAGGTTCTCGCCCGGTACTTGTTCTTGGGACATACGACATCGAAGGAGAACAGCAGCGAGAGCGCCCCAATCATGACGAGATACATGACGGCGGCACGGATAACCCGGCGTTGGCCGGGCAGACCGCGCTTCTTCCATCTCCGGTTGGCCGCCAGTGCCAGTGCCACACAGGGGAAGAAGCCGATCATGGCCATGTTGAAGACGTAGTCGACCGGTTCTTCGGGATTGACCAGCGCTCGGAACCAGGGATAAAGCGTCTGTTGGCCGTCGCGGAAGACCAGCGGCCAGTTGGAGGCCAAAAGCGGCGCGAAGATGGCCGTGAGGAACAACGGCGCCAGAATCCAAAGCGAAGCCAAAGCAAACCGGTTCTTTTTGAACTGCCGCCACACGATATCCAGGTAGGCTTCGCTCTTAATCACGCCGACCCCTCCTGGCTCTCGAAGCTGAATCGCGGGTCGCCGAAGTCGTACCTTATGGCTGACAGTAGGGTGGTGATCATCACCACGATGGCGACGATGTACCTCAGGGCCAGCCGCGTGGGGAAG
>JAUWJC010000641.1 GCA_030607895.1 Pirellulales bacterium | reverse complement strand
GACGACGGCCGCCTCGGCCGCACTGGCCGCGTGAACGAGCAACCCCCGCTCCCCGGCCAGCTCGGCCGCACTGATGGCAATCGACAGCGCGCCTTTCGTCGGCCGGGTCGATCCGTCCCGCGCCAACTCGCCGACAACCGCGTACTGGCCGAGCCGTTGCGACTCGAACTGCCCGCTGCCGGCGAGGATGCCCAGTGTGATGGGCAGATCGAACGAGGCGGCCTGCTTGGGCAACTCGGCCGGGGCAAGGTTGATCACGATGCGGCTTTGCGGCCGCTGGAACCCGGAGTTGACGATCGCCCGCTCTACCCGATGCGTGCTCTCCCTGACCGCCGCCTCTGGCAGCCCGACCAATATCGTTTTCGGCAGCCCGGCCGGCGAGACGTCCACCTCGCCCTCGCCCGGCAAGGCGTCAATCCCCAAGAGCGAAAACGCCTTTAACTTCGCTAGCATAAGTCCCGCATTGTGGCAGGGCTAAGGCAGGTTCGCAAGCCCCCCGAGAAACACGATCCGAAGCCCCGAAGGGCAACGCCGTGAAGGACTTTTTCCCGCGTATTTCGGAGATTTCTCACCGCGACGTGTGCTGACTGCATCTGCCAGCGTTGCTAGCAAAACGCGAGAGACATCGAAAAATACAGGATTTCTACCACTAGCAAAATTCTTCACGGCGTTGCCTGAAAGGGTTGCGTCGGTCGGCGTTCCCGCTACCACGAAACCCCGTTGGGGTTTTTCCGCATTTCCCCCCTTTGACCCCAGGGTAGCCGCTGCGCGGCAACCCTGGGCTGTCATATTATAAAGCCCTTGTATGTTCCAAGAGAGTATTAGGTGGAGATTATCAACGGTTATTCCATAGGATAAATTAGGATTCGCCGGGAACCACTAGGGGGTTCCCGGCGGTCGGCTGCGAGTTCGTTTAGCCCCTGGTGCTTTCGCCACCGTCCCGAAGCTGGAACCGCAGCCGGCTTTTTGGTGTCAACCCGAACAATCGCTTGGGCCATCGAAGCCCGCATTTACAAGGATGGGTCTACCACCATGAAACATTCTAATCTCTCCAACGCCAATGGCCAAGGTTTTTTCGGCATCGATATCTCCTCTCAGTCCCTCGACCTGGCCGACTTCACGTTCTCCTTCACCGAGACCTTCGCCAATGATCCCGACGGCATCGCACGCCTCGTGCAACATCTGCACGATCGGCCGGCTGTCAGGATCGTCGTCGAGGCCACCGGAGGCTACGAGGTTTCCCTCATCGTGGCGCTCTGCGGGCTAAGTTGCCGGTCGCGTCAGTCAATCCGCGTCAGGTCCGCGATTACGCCCGTGCATTGGGCGTTCTCGCAAAAACAGACTGCATCGACGCTCAGGTCTTGGCTCGTTTCGCTCACGACATCCAGCCTCCTTTGCGCGATTTTCCCGATGAAAACGGGCGAAAACTCGATGCTATGATCTCGCGGCGCCGGCAACTCCTGAACATCCGCACTGAGGAACTCAACCGCCGCCATCAGGCCAACCTTCCGGAAATCCAACGCTCGATCGACTTGGTCATCGACATACTCAATCGGCAGATCGCCGAGATCGAGTCGCAACTCGCGTCGGCAATCCAGACCAACGAAATCTGGCGTCTCAAGGATGTAACCGTTCACGCCCTGGGGGCGAAATCTTGATAAATTGATCTGGACACGCGGGGCATTTTCGGCGACACCAGTGGCATGTCGCT
>JAUWJC010000577.1 GCA_030607895.1 Pirellulales bacterium | reverse complement strand
TGAACTTGCATCACGACACTGCTTGCGGGACACCTGTCCAATTCGGAAAGCCCGCAAGCAGTGCCTGCCCAACTCAAATGGCTTGTTTTTTCCGGGCAAGCAGTGGCACACCGCCGCGTTTCTAGCGGTTTGCACCCAAGAACAGAAGAGCCCAAAGGGTCTTCGAATTGAGAAAGACCAACGTCGCGTCCCGGCACACCACGACATGGTGAACAAATGTACCAAACCGACGGCCGGTTGTCAAGCCCCGGAATTGGCCATCTGCGAACCGTGGGATCAGAGCGCTGTTAGACGTTAGGCCGATTCCACTAACGACTAACGACGGCCCGACTCCATGTGACCGACCCCATGTGACCCGTGATGTCTCAGGCGGCTTTCTTCTTTCGCCGTTGGGGGCGTGGTTTCCAGCGGCGGTGGAGCCACCAGTATTGGTCGGGAGCAGCGCGGATGAGGCGTTCGAGGCTTCTGGTGTACCACTCGGTCAGGCCGCGGACCGTGCCGAGGCGGTCGGCGGCGGTAAGCGGATCGACAATGCCCAAGCAACACATCTCGAACCGTAGCGGTTTTTCCAGCCGGCGCGTGCTGCAGACGGTCAACGGGGCGTTGTTGCCCAGTGCCAGCAGGGCGAGGGCCTTGTGCGTGGAGGCGGGCCGGCCGAAGAAGTCGACCCAGCAGCCTTTTGGGCCGGCGTGCTGGTCGCCCAACAGGACCATCGTGCCGCCGCGGTCCATTACTCGAGCGATCTGATCGTAACCGCCGTTTTTCGGGATGATATACTGCCCGGTTCGGCCGCGAAAACTCCTCAGGAACCGGTCAAGGTAGAGGTTATCGAGGGCTCGGGCGATCGTGAAAGTGGGAAATCCGAGCATACCCAGCATGAAACCACCCAACTCGAAGTTGCCGAAATGGGCCGTTACGATCACTGTCGGACGGTCGTCCAGCAGCAGCCGCACCAACCCGGCCACGTCTTTAAGGCGAATGAACGACCGCCAGTTGGTTTCGTGGATTTTTCGGGTTGCGTGGGCCACCTCGAGCACCAGCAGGAACAGCTGCTCCCACATCTGCCGAGCCAACTGCCGGCGGCGGCGGTCGGACAGTCGGGGAAACGCCTGACGAAGGTTATCCTGAACCACTTCGTCGCGCAGGCGAATTACGTCCGAAAACACCCACGCCAAGCGGCCGGCCAGCCAGTGGCCGGTCTCGATCCGCATTGCCTGCACGATGCAGATCAACACGCGAACTACCAGATAGACCAGATAATCAAGCACCTCCCGGCGTCGCACGCAAAAGTCCCTCCATGGAGCTTTGGGAAGTCGGAAGTCGGAAGTCGGAGCACACACCCGACCTCCGACCTCGTTTCGGGCATTCTCTCACGAACCGGTCGACGGGCCAATAGCGGTTCAGCCGCTCACACCCTGCTTTCGGGCTTTGAGAATCGGGTCGCTCGCAAGTGGCAACTTGACTGCACGGCCCGTCTCGGCCGCTTTGTAGATACCCAGGATGATCTCGACGGATCGGCGGCCTTCCGGGCCGTCAATGGCGGGCGAGGCGCCTTTTTTGATTGCCTTTACCACGTCTTGGAACTGCCGGGCGTGGCCGTGGTGCCCGATGGCCGCCGGGTCGGCCGCCCCGCCACCGCCGCGTGTCTTTTCGGCCATTTTCTTTTCGATTGCGGCATCGCGGGCTTGGCGCTTGGCGAAGTCCCATTTGATGATGTCTTCCTCTTCCATGATTGCCGAGCCGGTCGAGCCGTGTATTTCGATCCGTTTCAGGTAACCCGGGTAGATGGCCGTGCTGGCCTCGATGATTCCCAGCGCCCCGTTGGCAAACCGCAGTGTAGCCATGGCGGTATCTTCCACGGCGATTCGCTTGTGGGCCTGAAGGGCCATTTGGGCACGAATCTCGGCCACCGGTCCCATTAGCCAACTCAGCAAGTCGACACTGTGAATGGCCTGATTCATTAGCGCCCCGCCGCCGTCCAATTCCCAGGTACCCCGCCACGCACCGCTGTCGTAATACTCTTGGGTTCGGTACCACTTAACGATGGCGTCGCCCACCGTGAGCCGGCCGAACCGGCCCCGGTCGACCGCCCGTTTTACTTCGATGCTCGAACCGTGGAACCGGGAGGGGAAAATGGTCGCCAGCACCACGCCGGCCTTCTGGCACTCGTTGATTATTCTATCGCAGCGGCGGAGCGTTATTTCCAGCGGCTTCTCGACAATGACGTGTTTTCCTGCCCGGGCCGCCGCGACGGCCGGCTCCATGTGAGCACCGCTGGGCGTGCCGATCGTCACCACGTCGATCGCTTCGTCGGCCAACATCTTCTTCAGAGTGCCGTAGGCCTTCGCGCCGGTCTGTTCGGCCAGCCGGCCGGCCGCCGCCGGTACCATGTCGAAGCAGCCCACAAGCTTCGCGCCGCGAACGTCGCTGATTGCCCGGCAGTGGAAGCCGGCAATCATGCCGCAACCGATAATGCCAAACCCGATAGCCATTGGAAGCCCTCCTGAAACTGGGTAGTCCGGCGAATTGAGAGATCGGATTATATGGCTGCCGAAAAATGATTGAAAGGGGGCCACAAGAGCGTGAATGCTCCGGACTTGGGGACTTGGGGCGCTCCGTGCGGTACGGTTGACAGGTGGCCGGGCGGCGTCTAAAATGATTGGCTTATCAGTCGATATGTAGGGTGGGCACTGCCCACCAATATACGACATCTTGTGGTGGGC
>JAUWJC010000469.1 GCA_030607895.1 Pirellulales bacterium | reverse complement strand
GCCAACTCATTTGGCGAACCGCGACCACTGGTCGCGGCTTTACAATTCAATCAGCACATCCCCAAGCGGTTAAGATACCCGCAAGCGGCGGCCGGTTCAAGCGTACCAGGAGACATCCGGCTCGACTTTTTCGGGCGTTTCGTCGCTGTCCGGATCGAACCACTCCTTTTTGAACTCGATCCGCTGCCCCTGCCGGGCGGCGATGTTGCTCGTCAGTGCGATCACGGCATCGCCCAACGCCACCTTGGGATGGCAGTGTGGTAGGTTTTTCGGGTCGGGGTTCCTGATGCACCACGCCCAATGCTCCAACTGCTCGGCGTAACCGCGGGGAGCGTCCTGAGTGCCCAACTCCCCAATCGCCGCCGATCGGCTGTCGCCCTCCTCGGCCAGTGCGATCCGGGGTCCCGGGTTATTCTTGTCCTTGCTCTTGACCGCCTTGATCTTGCTTGAAGTCGCGGAAGTCTTGAAAAGCAAGGCGTCCTTCTCGCGCTCCAAAACCAGGGTGCCCTCGGTGCCGAACACCGTCTCGCCGTATCCGCCGAAACCGTTCCCGTTGATCGACGCATAAGCCACGCTGATCCTCTTTCGGGCGGCGATCGGGTCTTCGGGGTCGTAGCCCGGGGCGGGAAACTCGAACAGACAGTAGACGTGGTCGTCCACGTCGCGGTCCTGCGGGAAGATGGGCCGGCTGGAAGCGGCCGAGACATTCAGCGGGTACTGTTTCTTGCCGCCGTGCATGGCCGAGATGAAGATGCTGGCCGCGTCCAACTGATGGCTCCCCAATTCGGCCATCAACCCGCCGCCGGTACGGTCCCAAAGACGCCAACGAATCAATTCCTCGATTGCCGGCCGGTCGTAGATCACCCTGCCCTTGGCGTCCTTGTACTGCTTGGTTTGGTATCCGAATTCCTCGGCCTTGACGATCTCGTCGGCGATTTGTGCCTCGACCTGTGCGACCCTTTTCTCCCACTCGGCCACCGAACGACTTTTTTGGGCCTTCAGCGATTCGAGCTTCCGCTTCCAGCTTGCCAGTTTTTTGATCAGGTCCTCGGCCTTGGCGTCGTGCGGCTTGGACTTCTTGGGTAGGGGTTGCTGCCAGCTATCGGTGCCCGGCATGTTACCCCGGTGCCACTGGGCACGGATGTAGTGCAAATCGCCCAGCATCCCCTTGCCGATCATCTCGACGGCGTTGTCGTAAAGGATGTTGTAGTGCCGCTGATGCCCGGTGGCCAAGTGCAAGCCGGTCTGTTTCGACACCCGGGCCATCTCCTTGCACTCGTGCACGCTATGGGCCATCAGCTTCTCGGTCAGCACGTGCTTGCCCGCTTTCATTGCCGCAATGGCCGCCGGGGCGTGCAGGTGCAAAGGCAGGGCGATTATCACCGCCTCGATGTCCTTTTCGTTCTTCAGCAAGTCGCGGTAGGCGCCGTGGACCTTGACGTTCTTTCGGGCTTCGTCCTCGGTCTTCCAGCCGTACTTGGCCATCAGTCCCGGGCGGACTTTTCGTGCGGTGGCGCTGTAGTAATCGCCGTGGAAGGCGCGATGCACGTTGTAAGGTCGAATGTCGGCAATTGCCGCAACCTGGATGAAGGCCGGATTGATCGCGCCGATCAGCACGCTCCCTTCGTCGCCGGTGCCGATAACGCCCACCCGAACCGGCTTGTCCACCGACTTGCCGTAGCCGTAGTAGTGCGGGCCGAGTCCGCTGCCGGAGGCGATTCCCTGCTTGATTCCCGTTTCGAGGAAATCCTGCCGCAGGAGTTTGCTTCCAATGGCGGCGTGGAAGTTTTCCTTGCCAATGGCCTTTTCTTCCGGAGTCAAGTGCATCGTATTACGCCTTTGTGCTGGCTGTTCTGTTTCTTATTGCGAAGCCGCAAGCGGCACCTCCGACTTATGCGTATCGGCTAACGTCGGGCTTGACGCCTTCGGGCGTTTCGTCGCTGTCGGGATTGAACCATTCTTTTTTGAAGTCGATCCGGCGGCCTTCCTTCGCCGCGATGTTGGTGGTAAGCGCGACCACCGCATCGGCCAAGGCCACCTTGGGATAGCAGCGCGGCAGGTTTTCTTCGGCCGGGTTGCGAATACACCAGGCCCAGTGCTCCAACTGTTCGGTGTAGCCGCGACTGACCTGTTTGGTCTGGCCGGCCTCGGCCTTCTGGACCTCGCCGCTGGCCTGGGTGTCCATGGTTGGGCCGCCGCTCTTGGTCGCCCTTACCCTGCTGGCCGACGGCCCGCGGAAGAGCATCGCTTCCTTCTCCCGCTCCAGGATCAGCGTTCCCTTGGTGCCGAAAACCATCTCGCCGTATCCGCCGTAGCCGTTTCCGTTGATCGAGGCGTATTGCACGCCGATCTTCTTTCGGCCGGCGACCGGGTCCTTGGGGTCGTAGCCCGGGGCGGGAAACTCGAAGATGCAGCAGACGTGATCGTTCGCGTCGCGGTCCTGTCCAAAGAGCGGCCGGTTGGCCGCCGCCATTACGTTTAGCGGATACTGTTTTTGGCCGCCATGGACGGCCGAGATGAAGATGCTGGCCGCGTCGAGTTGGTGGCTTCCCAACTCGGCCATCAACCCGCCGCCGGTGCGGTCCCAAAGCCGCCAGCGAATCAACTCTTCGATTGCCGGCCGGTCGTAAATGACCTTGCCGCTGGAATCCTTGTATTGCTTGTCCTGGTAACCGAACTTCTTGGCCTCGACGATTTTGTCGGCCAGTTGTGCCAGAACCTGGGCGACCCGTTTCTCCCAAACGTCGATTGCCCGACCCGACGCAGCCGCCAGTTTCCGCTCCCAACTATCCAGCTTCTTGACCAGGTCTTTGGCTTTGGGGTCCTTGGGCTTGACTTCGGGTGGCAGTGGCTGTTGCCAGCTATCTTTGCCGGGCAGGTTACCCCGGTGCCACTGGGCCCGGATGTAGTGCAGATCGCCCAGGATACCCCGCTTGATCGTCTCTTCCGCCTCGTGATAGAGGATGTTGTAATGCCGCTGGTGACCGGTAGCCAGGTGCAGGCCCGTCTGGTCGGCAACCCGGGCCATCTCCTTGCACTGGTGAACGCTATGGGCCATCAGCTTTTCGGTCAGCACGTGCTTGCCGGCCTTCATGGCTCGAATGGCTGCCGGGGCGTGCAGGTGCAAAGGCAGGGCGATAATCACCGCCTCGATGTCCGGCTCGGCGTCGAGCAGTTCCTGGTAGTCGCCGTAAACGTTGACGTGCTTTCGGGCTTCGCCTTCGGTCTTCCAGTTGTATTTGGTAATCAACCCACATCGGACGGCCAGGGCGGCGTCGCTGTAGTGGTCGCCGTGAAGGGCGCGGTGGATGTTGTACGGGCGGATGTCGGCAATCGCGGTTACCTGGATGTATTCGGGATTGATGGCGCCGATAAGCACGTTGCCTTCGTCGCCGGTTCCGATTACTCCCACGCGAACCGGGTTGCCGTGCGACTTGCCGTAGCCGAAATAGAATGCGCCCAGGCCCCCGGCGGAGACCACGCCCGCGGCCACTCCGCCCTTGACGAAATCGCGCCGCGTCACGTCGCCGCTCAACGTAGCGTGGAAGTTCTCCTTCCCGGCGGCTCGCTGTTCGGGACTTAGATTCATTAAGCTACCCTTCCTTTTCACAAAGCCGCGACCGGTGGTCGCGCCTTAATCAAAGTGAAAACGCCCGGTGGTTGAGCGCAGCGCAACCCCGGGGGTTAGCTGCGCGCAACCACCGGGGCGTCGGGGTTACCTGCGGGCCACCACCCGG
>JAUWJC010000232.1 GCA_030607895.1 Pirellulales bacterium | reverse complement strand
GGGTAGGTAAGTTGTTGCAGCGTAAGACTTTACGGCGAAAGTTGACCGGCGAAAATTTTTTTTCGGCCGGACCGAAAAAGACCCGATAAGTGTGGTTGCTGCCGGAATTCCGGGGACACAATACGTAATTCTCGATTCGTTGGTTTGCTTGCCGGTGTTTCATGGCCATCAGGACGCGACGGTTTCTGATTCGGGGGTTTCCGAGTCAGTCCGCGAGACTGCTTGTCCGCTTGGCTCTTCCGGTTTTGGGTGTAAACTCTTGAAAAGTGGGCGAGCCGGGACTACTCGGCCATCAACTCGATATAGGTCCGGTAATCGTCGTCGGGCGAAGAACGTCTCCTGACGACGACTGCCGCGCTGCGTGATATGGTGCGGGCAGCCTGGAACCACCACTCTCGCCAGTCTTGCCATGCCACCATTATGCCGGCAACCCGAAAGGCCGCAAGAAAATCAGTATTATGTCCCCGGAATTCTTTCGATCTTATTGCAGAACAAACATAACCTCGGCAATAGACCTTTTCTGTTTTCTCCTTTACCAGATTGTCGGAACCTGCGATGCCTGAATTCTGTGATCGGCCGTGACCAGTGTAAGGCTATGGGCTAAAGCCGTGGCAGCAATGATGCGGTCGGGCAAGTCTGGTACAATGTCACGAGGAATCCGTTCGACTGCATGCACCACGTTCCAGTCTATTGGAAGAAGTTTTACGGGAACGTCAGGGTCGTGGATCGCTGTAACTAAATCCTCGTAAAGTGTCTCCGGCAACTTTCCCTTTTCGACCAGATAGCGGACTTCAATCACCGAAATTGCAGACACATAAACAACCGCTCCTGATTGGACCGTATCTGACAGAGTAGTATCCGCGGCGGAGGAAAGTTGCGATGGTTCAAACAGGTACCAAATTGCAGCGTGAGTATCCGCGAGCAGGTCGCTCATGTGCCTGTGCCTTCCGGAAAATCTCTGGGAAAGTTTGCCCAGGCTTCATGCCGCGAATCGTCGATTTCGTCGGCCGTAATGTGAAAGCCGCGATGAGCAAACATGCCACGCGGGTTTTTCCGTTGCAATGCGGCCCCGGACGGTGGCTGGAGCGATTGCACAAACGCGAGCACCTTCTGTTGATCTTCAACAGACAGCATCTGCAACTTTTCGATGACAGTTTCTTGGATAATCATACGAGGCCTCTATTTTCATCCGTATCAATGAATACCTAACCGACGTCGACGCATCCACGCTATCCATAATCCGAGCCGCCCTGTCCTCAGGGCGGGTATCGCATGGACACTTCGCAACCCGCGGTGGGGACACCGCGGTTCGGATGACTCAAAACCCGTGAACGGTTACGGTCCGGTAATCGTCGTCGTCCGAAGAACGTCTCCTGACGACGACTGCCGCGCTGCGTGATATGGTGCGGGTATCCTGGAACCACCACTCTCGCCAGTCTTGCCATGCCACCATTATGCCGACAACCCGAAAGGCGTCAAGAGAAATCAGTATTGGTTTGCGTTAGTCCAGCATTTGGACTTCCACGGGCATGTTCGCCCGGACCTTCTGCTGTTTTTTTGAGAGATAGTTCAAGCGTTCGAACCCAATCACGCGTCCACGAGGGTCTTTCATCAGCACCACGTCGTCTTCGATCTCGTCGCAAACATGCTCTTTTGCCGGATCGTCGAACCACACGGTCAGCGTGTTGCCTGTCCGATCGTAGTAGACTCTTACCTTTTCCATAATTCATCACCTTGCTTGAGGCGTTTGGCGAGATAGGCCGTCACGACGAAACAGTCGGGTTCTTCCGACCGGCCGCGAGCCACGACCACGCATAGGCACCTATTCTCCAACGCCAAGTAGTATAGATGAACATCAGGATCTTTCGCACTTGCACGAATCACATCCGGAGAGCGCAAGCATTGCCGGACTTCCTTTTCGTAGGACGCCACGGCCGGGTGCTTGAATCGGATGATCGCCCGCCAGCGGTTTCGTGTTAAGACCACACGATATCCAAGCGGCGTTGTAACTTGAAAAAGGATGCTCCGCGGCATTTGACAAACCTTCTGAAAGCCTATTTAACATCGGCGTCGACTTTCAACCTACCATACCATCATAACAGTCGGGCCCCGATGTCAGCAATACGGGCCCCCGTTGAGGCGTCAAGAGAAATCAGTATTGTGTCCCCGAATTAGGATGAAACTGGAACGACGCCCTCACTAATCACTATTCAAGCTCTGACCCCAAACGCCACCTTAGAGTCAGGGCCGACCTTCGCGGTGAGGGGGGAGGTCTTCCGGCCGCTGTACTTCTTGGGTACCAGCCACTCGATCTGGAGCTTCGGTGCAATTCGTGCGGGACCGTCACGTCCCCAGGTCAACTCCTCCTCAAAGTTCTTCGGATGTTCGGCTTTATCATTCGGCTCAGTACGCCAAGTGTAGGACTATTTGAGCCGGATGTCGAGTATGGCCACGCCGCCGGCGTGGATTGTCAGTTCCACGGAGTCTGGCTGCCGGAGGGCGGCGGGCCGGTTCTTCCATAGCTCGGCGGCCGAGGCCACCGGACCGATCCGCACGCGGAGCTTGCCCTGCCAGTCGGCAAACAGGCTGTTGTTCATCAGGCCCACCAGGAGCCGCTTGGGGTCGCCGTCGTAGCAGCAGGTTCTGATAGTGAGCCCTGCCGGCTCGATTTCTACCGGGTTGAACGAATCGAAATAGGGCTCCAGCACGGCCCTGATGCCGTTGAGGATCGTGTAGGGCGTCTCCATGTTGACCAATTCGGGGTCCTGGTAGGTCAACTCGTCGGTCACCCAGTAGTCGGCCGCACCTACGATCACGCGGCCGGCACCCGCCGTGTTGACGGTTACCAACGGGTGTCCCGATTCGTTTTCGACCAGGACGGCCGCGCCGGCCGGCGTCAACGTGACGTAGCCGTACGGCTGCTCGTCGAACGTCTTTCCGGTCGCCAGGAGCCGCGACATGGTGCCCTTGGCCGGGCCACCGAACTTCACGCCGACAAGCTCCGCCGGCAGCGCCCGGGCGTTCCTTGCGCTTACGATCAGGTCGCCGCCGCCGCGGACGAACTGGCCAAGGTTATCCACCACTTGCGGTGTCATTTCCACGTCGCTCAGCAGCATGACGGCCGTATACTGCTTGAGGATTTCCGGCCGGCAGCGGTTGGTGAGTACGTCGAAGATATCGCCAAAGGGCGTGGGCGTGACGAACCCGCGCTCGGCACGCAAGTAGCTGCAATCCTCGTAGCCGGGCCAAATTGTCCGGAAGACCGCGTCGATCAGGTAGTCGCCTTTCTCGTATGGCAGCTTACCCCAGATTTTGTATTTATCGCCCCGGTAGAGGTGCCGGGGCATGTTCCAGCCGTTGTAGAAATCGAGCATGAAGGCGACCGGCGTGGTCATGACGCCCCGGTCCGGATGTTTCTTCGCCCAGGCAGCCATCTCGATATGCTGCTTTCCCAACGGACTGAGTTCCGGAGCGCCGTTGTCCAACACGTCGGCGGTGAACTGCGAACTCTCCGTGCCGAACACGCTGTGCCCGCCCAGGTAGCCGCAGAAGAAGAGCCGCTTGTGGAGGCTTCGGGAACAACCCTTGTTGGGTCCGAAGCCGTATCCGGCGTTGCCGCCGCGGGAGCCTTTGGTAACTCGGGCGGCGTAGACGTTGTATCCAAAACGACTCCAGACGGACGCTGCCTGGTGGATCAGCCGCCCGTACTGCTTTCCGGCCCCGCGGAGAAAGGCGAACATCAGCGTGTCGCTGGGCAACCCCTGTGCGGTTTCCAGACCCAACATGCGGAAGTTCCGATCGGCGTAGTAGTGCGAGAAGTTCAACGACCCGACGGCGTTCATGTAGTTCATGCTGTCGTTGCAGATATGGTCGTCCCACTTCTGAAAGGCCTTCCAGCCGCCTTTTCGGTCGGTGAAGTCGTCGCGATCGCTGTACGAGCCGATGTAGCGGCCGTCGTGTTCGCCGTCGTCGTAACCAAGGAACTTATCGCCCATCACCCGCATGAGAATCTCGTGATGCTCTGGTGCGATCTTGCAGGGGTACTTGGGGTTAAACGGGACGTAACCCCAGATGTCGAAGACGAACAGCCCCCGGCCGCGCACGTCGATCAACCGCTTCTCCATCTCCTTGAGTGCCGCCTTGTAGGATTCCTCGCTGCCGAACCGCTCTCGCAACGGGCACATGCCGATGTGCGGCCAGGTGACGTCGCCGAAGTCGTAGTGCTTGTGATACCTGTCGAGCGTTTCCGGCGTGATGCCCCGTGCACCGGTGGTATGGAGTTGATAGCCGAGCGTTTTTCGAGTGACCGGTTTCGGCTCGGTGCTTTTCCAGAGCGGGTGTTCTTCGGGCACAACGGGTTTGGTCCAAGGCTGGAAACGCGGGGCACGCAACGGAGCAGGCTTTTCGGCCGGTTGCGCGACTCGGGCGGCCATCGCCTTGCGCGCCTTGGCAAGCGACTGGGCGTAACCTTGCGGCGGCTGGACAACGTCGCGCCGCTGGAATACCGGCCCGACGATCGCACCGGAAAACCGGTTCACCTCGTCCGGCTTGACGTTGCCTTCGTCCAGGTCGATGCAGACGGCCACCACGCGGCCCGGATCGAACGAGTCCTTTCCCTCGAAGGAAATTTTTCGAGCGATTTCCTTAGCGCCGGGCTTGTCGTCGTGGAATTGCACGAGCGGTTTTTCATCGCCCTTGGCGTCGATCAGTCGAACCGTTACCACGTGGCCGGAGCCTTGGCCCTCGAAGCGAAACTTCAGCAGCCCGAACGGCTCCAGGTCCCACGCGCCGCGGTGGATCAAGCGGACCGCGTCGCCGCCGGACAGTTCGCCTTTGTCGATATTTGTGAAGCCGGCCGCAAAGCAGAGCTTTGGTTGGCCGCCCGAACTGTCGAGCGTCATGGTGCTATCCTTTGGCAGGCCGAACTGGTTTTCGACTTGCCAAGAGGAAGCCCGGCCGAGAAAGTCGCCCTTGGGGACCGGGTGCCGCGGCCAGGGCACCACCGGCGGCTTGTATCCGGCGACCGGCTCCAGGCGAATGCCGACAATCTCCGGCAAAACGCCTTCCACTCGAATCCAGTGCAAGCCGGCCCCCAACGTGGCGATGCCCTGGTACTCCCACAAGGCGTCGCAGGGTAAGGGGCTGGCGGTGCTGCCCAGCGCACACATTTTGTAGTGGTTCAGGTCGTCGCCGTCGATCACGATGTCGCAAGGCTGCGGGCTGGGTGAGGCGTAGCGGAGATGGACGCGGTAGGTTTGTTCGGCCGGCACGTCGAGCCAGAACTCGGCTGCTCCATCGCCGAACAGGCAGACCGTCGCGCCGTCCGACTCGTTGTCGACGCGCAGGTTGCCGTAGAACCGATCGATGTTCTCCGGAAGCAGGAGAATGCGCGACGGTTTTTCCGCTGCCGGCCGGTTGCCGACTTGAAGCGGCACGAGGATCGGCGGTTTGAACGTCCGTCGCGATTTCTTCTCGCCCGACCATTGGGCCAGCGTCTTCTCGCCGGCAACCAGCGACGCCCGCACAAGCGCGAAGTAGCCGGCCGTTTTCGTGCCTTCCAGGCCGACGATGTATTGGCCGTCGCCGATCAACTCGTCCGACACATCGCATTCCACTTGCAACTCGGCGCCGTTTTCGGTTTTGGCCAGATCGTACCGGCCTACAATGACGGCCTTCGTGCCGGGCCGCTTCAGATAGACCCAGCCCGCCGCGCTGTCGCCGTACAGTTTCTTCAAGGCAAGGCGGAGTTTGCCGGTTCCCGTCTTCTTCGGCTTGCGGACGGATTTCGTGATGGGTGCCATGCCGGGGACGTCGAACGCCCGCTGTCCCTTCTTGAGCTTGTTTTCGGAATCGTAGCGAATGCAGTCGGAGACGCGGACCTCGTCGATTCTGCCGGAGAACCAGTAGTCCTGGCCGATGTAGCAGCCGACCCAGAATCCCCGCGAAGCTCCGCCGAGGGTGAAGTCTTTTGCGGCCGGCAGTCGCCCGACCAGCACGCCGTCGAGGAACCAACTCAATCGGCTGCCGTCGTAGGTAAACGCGATGTGATGCCATCGGCCGAAGCGGCCCGACCCCAAGGGTGTACCGAGGTGCTGATGCTGTAACCCTTCGACGTTTTTCGCGCCGCTCTTGTTGTACAGCGACGTCGAGGTGGAGTAGCCCCCGTTGATATCGAAATGAAACGTGACGTCTTTGCCCACCAGGAACTGGCGGCCGGCCGGATTGCGTTGGTTGAACCAGCATTCGACGGTGATCTGCTTGAGGTTGCCGATCGCCTCGCTGGTTTTGCAGTAGACGCTGTCGTCCTTGCCGTCGAACTTGACCGCCCGGCCGAACTTGCCCGCGGCCCAGCAGGCGCCTTGCAGTTGACCATCGTAGGCGTGGCCGCTGGAGTCCTTGGCGCTGGAGTTTTTGGCGGTGGGGCCCTGGCCTTCGTCGAAATGATAGAGCAACAGCGTGTGCTCGTCCGGCTTGAAGGGTTCAAGCGGCGCCGGCTCGGCTCCGAATGCCACGGACGAACAGAGACACGATAGAATCAGAAAGAGCATCGGGAAGTAGCGCATCTTGGAACCTCCAACTGGGTTTGTGCAACCCGTGTCTGTACAACGCGGATCGAGCAGAACCACTCCGCCGGTCCGTATTGCTACGGCACGTTGCATGTCGGTTTGTGTTTCAGTACCCGATCGATGAATGCGTACGCTTCGCGGCGCATTTTGGGGACGAAATCGTGTTTCGAGTCGGGGTAGCGGACCTCAATCGCGTCGG
>JAUWJC010000595.1 GCA_030607895.1 Pirellulales bacterium | reverse complement strand
GTTCCAAGCGATTGAATTGTTGGCCGTTTTAGCCGCCCCAAAATCCAACAAAAGATCTCACGCAAAGTTATCTCGGCCACGGATCAAACACGGATGAAACACGGATCAAGAAAATATCTAGTTGATGAATCGTGTTTTCTCGATGTCTACTCCCTCTTCTCTTCGTGTACTTCGCGGTAGATCAAGACCCTATAACTTGTCTATCCGTGTTTGATCCGTGTTTCATCCGTGGCCTGATTCCATCGTACCCGTGAACGGTTACCAGTTTACGAATGCCGACTGTCTGTTTGCAGAGTTTAGTGGAAACATGCCGATTTTCGCAATACCAGCCTGCAACCCCGTGAACGGTTACGATTTCCGCATGTCCTGTCGAATGGGGTGGAAAACCTCCACTACCCGCATCGGACGGTTGCCCACTATTACCTTGTGGGGCACCCCGCCGGGCAGGCGCCACATCTGACCGGCCGAAACAGGAAACGACTTGCCGTCGATTATGAATTCGGCCTCTCCTTCGACCATGTAGCCGACCTGCTCGTGCGGATGGCTATGCTCGGGCGTTACCGCGTGCGGCTGGTGCTCCATCACGGTCAGCGTCATTCGATCGCCTTCGGTCGCGTAGACCGAAACGCCGGGCGCCGGTGTCAGCCGCACGCAGTCTTCCTTGTTAAGAACGTATTGGAACATGGCTGGAATTCCCGGGAGAAACGGTTCATCGGGGTACTCGTCTCGCTCCGCGAGACGCAGTTCCATCTCGCGGAGCGAGATGAGTACTTCGCTCGGTCCCAAGCTCCAGCTTGGGACCGCACTGCCGCGAAGCTCTGCTTCGTCCGCGATCAACCGGAGCTTCCGGGTAGTGGATTCCCAAGCTGGAGCTTGGGAACCAGGCTGAATACTAAGTATAACGCCAAAGCCCGCCCGCTTGTACCCACTCCTGGACTGTGCAACAATGCCGCACATGCTGGCAGACCCGTCCAAATCTTCCAACGGCGTTGGCAAATCGCCCTCCTATCAACCGCTGGTAATTGTCTTGGCGGCGGTTTGTGCGGGCATTGTGTTGGATCGAGTGTATCCGATGCAGGTGTTTGCCTGGTGGGCGTTGGCGGCGGGGGCGTGGATTGCCTGGCTGCCGTTCTGGCGGTGCAATTGGGAGCGGACGGCCGGCGTGGTGCTGTTGGTGGCGGGTGCCGGCAGTGGGGCGGCGTGGCATCACTGCCGGTGGTGCCTGTTCGGCGGCGACGACCTGGGTTGCTACACCCGACTCCACCCGCAACCCGCCTGCGTCGAGGCAATCGTCCTAAAGGGTCCCCGGCGGTTGCCCGCGCCGAAGTTCGACCCCATGCGGATCATCCCGCAAGGCGACCGCAGCCGGACGGAAGTCGGAATAACCGGCATACGCGACGGTGCGTCCTGGCGGCCGGCCTCCGGTCGGGTAACGTTGCTCTTGGACGGGCATTTGCTGGGTGTTCACGCGGGCGACCGGGTGCGGGTATTCGGTCGGCTTTGCGCCCCGGCCGTCGCCCGCAACCCGGGTGAGTTCAACCGGGCCGATTACGAGCGTACCCACCGCCGCGGCAGCCTATTGCGATGCAATTATCCCGATTGCGTCTCGGTCATTCGACCTGCCGGCAGATGGACCCTGCGCGGAATAATCGACAAAGCCCGGGCCGGCGGCGATCGGCTGCTCTGGCGGCATCTCGACGAGAAACGAGCCGCCCTGGCGGCGGCCGTGCTTCTGGGGGCGCGCGAAGGACTCGGCAGCGAGCAGTCTGAAGCCTTTCGGGAGACGGGCACGGTTCACCTGTTGGCCATTTCGGGTCTGCACGTGGGGATAGTGGCCACCGCGTTGCTGCTGTTATTGCGACTGGTGCTCGGTCCGCGGCGCCCGACGGCCCTGATCGTGGCGGGTCTCGTTGTGTTCTACACAGTGCTTACCGACGCCCGGCCGCCGGCAATCCGTGCGACGATTCTGGTGTTGGTGGCGTGTTTTTCCTATTGCATGGACCGCCGGCCCCTGCCGTTGAACTCGCTGGCCGCCGCGGCGTTGGTGGTCCTGGCGCTCAATCCGGTCGATTTATTCTCGACCGGCGCCCAACTGTCGTTCCTGGCGGTGGCGGCGTTGATGTGGTTCGCCCCGCAGTGGCTCGGTTCCCAGGGCAACCGCGATCCGCTGGACCGGCTTCTGATGGAAAGCCGCGGCCGGCTTTGGCGAGCGGGATGGTTCCTTTGGAGAAGCGTGCGTGCCCTGGCGCTGGTTGGCGCAATAATATGGCTGTTTGTAACTCCCCTGGTGATGGCCAGATTCCACCTGTTGGCGCCGGTGGCCTTGCTTCTGAATGTAGTGTTGGGGCTGCCGATGGTGGTGGCGCTGGTCAGCGGTTTCGGTGTGCTGACTTTCGGCAACCTGTTTCCGCCGCTGGCGGCCGTGTTCGCCCCGTGTTGCGATGGGTCGCTGTGGCTGTTGCAGTCGTGTATCGCAATTGCCAAAGACGTGCCGGGG
>JAUWJC010000580.1 GCA_030607895.1 Pirellulales bacterium | reverse complement strand
TTCCGGGGCACTTCCCGGGGCAGTTCCGGGGACAGTATACGTAATTATCTCATCCGAGTTTCTTCGGTCCGGGTTTCTGAGAGTTATGTATACTGTCCCCGGAACTCCCCAGGTTGTTAGTGTGTAGGTTATGCTTCAGCATAACATCGCGTCTGAATGCATTATGCTGAAGCATAACCTACGTGGCTAAGGAATGCTTCACAGTAGAGGACAACAGAAGTGACCACCACAATCAACATCAACGGTCTCCTGCGCGCGTTGGTAGGTCTGGTGATCCTCGGTCTGTTGGCGCTCGCACCGATCTCTTGTGGCGGTAGTGCTGGTGGACCACAGCGGGGCGCGGTCCGGGGCAAGGTTAGCTTGGATGGTGAACCGGTCGAGTCCGGCTCGATCACCTTTTTCCCAACCGGCGATACCCAAGGGCCCGTCAGCGGCGGCCAGATCGACAACGGCAGTTATTCCATCGCCGGAGGCAACGGACCCGTGGTAGGCCGCAATCGAGTCGAAATCCGTTGGCCACGCAACACAGGCAACACGATCACGCTGCCCGCCGACGGCCTGGGCTCCGGTGAGATGACCCAGCAGGAGCGCGTCGAGGCCATACCCGCCAAATACAATGCCAACTCAACGTTGATCCACCAGGTCAAGCCGGGCAAGAACACGATCGACTTTGAGTTGAAGTCCGACTGACCCCTGCGGAACAAAAAGGCGTTAGGACTGAATGCCCGGCAGTGCCATTCCGTTCTGATCCGTTTTCCACCTGCCCGTTGCATCACATTGGAGAACCTGAGATGAACTCACCCACTCGTAGGACTTTCTTGAAGCAAGCGGCCGTTGGTGCGGCCTCCTCGGCGGCGTTTGGCGTTGCTGCTCCGGCGGTGCGGGCGGGCGATGCGAAGCGGCGACTGGTGGTCGGGCTGATCGGCTGCGGAGGGCAAGGAAAAAGTGTCGCTGGCACCATGGTACAGCACGGCGCGAAGATCGCTTACGTCTGCGACGTGGACGAGCGGCGCGCCGCGGCGGCCAAAGAGCAACTCAAGGCCGACCACGCGGTCTCCGACCTGCGCAAGATCATCGACGACAAGGCGGTCGACATCGTGGTGATTGCCACGCCGGACCACTGGCACGCCTCGGCGGCCATCCTGGCTTGCGAGGCGGGCAAGCACGTCTACGTCGAAAAGCCCTGCTCGCACAATATCCGCGAAGGCCGACTGATGATCGAAGCGGCACGGCGGAACAAGCGCGTGATGCAGGTCGGCACGCAGAGCCGCAACACGAAAGTGCTTCAAAAGGGCATCCGGTTGCTGCGCGAGGGGGCCATCGGCGAAGTGCTCGTCGCCAAGGCGTGGAACAGTCAGCGCCGGGTGAACATCGGGCATCTGAAACCGTCGGATCCACCCGCCGGTTTTGACTACGACACGTGGGTCGGCCCGGCACCCATGCAGCCGTACCAGAAAAACTGCCATCACTATACCTGGCATTGGTGGTACAACTTCGGGACCGGTGACGCCGGCAACGACGGTATCCACGAGTTGGACATCGCCCGATGGGGACTCGGCGACCCGGACCATCCCTCGCGGGTTTCCGGCCACGGCTCGAAGATGTTCTTCGACGATGACCAGCAATTCCCCGACACGCAATATGTCACGTTCGAGTATCCCGGCGCCAGCAAGCTCGGCCGAAACCGGCTGCTCGTCTACGAGCACCGTATCTGGTCGCCCTACGTGCAAGAGGGGCACGAAAACGGCAACACCTTCTACGGCACCGAAGGCTACATGGTTATGTCCAAGATGGGCGGCTGGAAACTCTACGGCCGAAAGAATAAACTCCTCAAGCAGGAGGACGGCCACTATTCAGTTGCGGATCACGTGGCCGATTTCCTCGAAGCAATATGCGACGGGAAGAAGCCTAACGCCGACATCGGGATCGGCCACCGCTCCACCGTGTTGATCCACCTGGCTAATATCCTGGCCCGGACCGGCCGGGCAGAACTCGTTTTCGATCCCAAAACCGAGCAAATCGTGGACGACGCGGAAGCCAACGCCTTGGTCAAGCGGACGTACCGTAAAGACCACTGGGCCGTCCCGAAGGGAGTTTAGGCGCGGGGGCGTGGTGACGACTGACGACCTTCGCAACCCTCTTCGGGCAGAAGCCGGCCGGGCTCGTCTGCCCGCCCAATTGCTACGGCGGAGGCAAGGACTTCACGCCCGAATTGTACGCCGCCATTCACGACGCCATCTGGTCGGTGCTGACCAAGATGCACGAATTCACCGGGGTAAGCGGCCGCGAGGAAGCCAAGTAACGTCCCGCCGCCACCGGCCGCTTGCGGCTTCCCACCCGTAACGTAACGCGTTACTTAAACTGCGTTTACGCCGACAGGTGGCAAGGACCAGCCGGAACGCTATTGGGCATCCGTCGCCACCTTATCTCTCGGGCGAAGCTTGACCGGGGGGTGCTGGAGTGTTATTGAGCATCCCTGCCCCGATAACAGACTGGTGGGCGACTGGCCGAGGGTAAACATTCGCCGACCCCGTCTGGGGAGGGTGGAATCGTGGCAATTTGATCTGGCGGTGGGAGGCGGATTCGTGTAAATCGTGGCGAGCATGGAAGCCACGCTTGCTGAACAGCCGCAAAGC
>JAUWJC010000288.1 GCA_030607895.1 Pirellulales bacterium | reverse complement strand
GCGGCAGCGGACGAACGGCAGGAAGGGCATCATCTGCTCGACGGGCACGAACGGGTTCGACTCGTCGGTTTCGCCGAAGATCAACTCGACGTCGGGCGAGATCTTCTTGCCTATGCCCTTTGCCAGGTCGGCCGCGTCGTGGCCGAGGAAATCGCGGCAGGGCACGTCGTGCTTATTCTCGCCTTCGCCGACGGTGGTTATGGCGGCCTTCGTCAGAGCATCGACCTCTCCGGCATTAAGCCGCACGGCGCCTGCCCGCTCCATGGCGGCCATCATCGCGTCGAACACCTGCTCGACCACGAACACCTCCTTCTCGGAGATGCACAGCAGGTTGTTGTCGTAAGCGCCCCCGAGGATGATACATTGGGCGGCCCGGTCCAGGTCGGCCGTCTCGTCGACCACCACGGGCGGATTACCCGGCCCGGAAACTATCGCCCGTTTGGCCTGTTGCATGGCGGCCCGGGCAACACCGGGGCCCCCGGTAACCGACAGCAGGTTGATGTCGGGATGCTTGAAAATGGCGTTGGCCGTGTCCAGCGTCGGCTCGGTGATCAGCGTGATGAGGTTGTCGATCCCCAAGTCGCGATAGATCGCCTCGTTGTAGCGCCGCACACCCTCGGCCGCCACGCGCCGCCCGCCCGGGTGCGGGTTGATGACCAGTGTGTTGCCGGCCGCAATCATGCCGATCGCGTTGCAGGTAACGGTGGGTAACGAATGGGTCACCGGCGTAATCACGCCGATCACGCCGAATGGAGCGTGTTCGATTACCGCCAGGCCGTGGTCGCCGCTGAAAACCTCGCTGCGAAGGAACTCGATACCCGGCGTCCGTTGGGCGACGGTCTTCTGCTTGTCGATCTTGTGTTCGAGCCGGCCGATCTTCGTCTCTTCCATCTCCATGGTGCCAAGCTCGACACAATCGCGGATGGAAACCTGGCGGATGTGCTCGATAATCCGGCCTCGATCCGCCAGCGTTCTGCTGGAAAGCCGGTCGAACGCCTCGTTGGCGGCGGCCACCGCCTCGTCCACATTGGTGAACAGGCCGAATCGGCCCTGATACTGATGGCCGTTGCCCGCGATGGACGTGGCAGCCGTCCCGTTGGAGCCTAGCCGGGAGATGACTTGTTCAACGACGTTGCGAATCAGTGTTTCGTTTACTTGCATGGTGAAGGATTTTTTCTAGTGGCCAGTGGTCAGTGGTTAGTGTCGGCGCGAACAAACCGCTTGCGGCTTCGCAACTTATTAACTCGAAATTTACTGGGCGTCATCTCCTTCCTTGGAGTATACGCACCGTTGGTCCACGTGGATCGTATCGACTATGCCGATGATTACCGTATCGACGGGCAGATTTTTCGTTTCGGGTGTGAGCCGGGCACTGGAGCCCTGGGTAATCAGGACGTATTCACCCTCGCCCGCCCCAACCGTGTCGACCGCCACGAACGTCCGGCCGGTCGTCTTCAAACTCGCCCGCGTCTGGGCGTCGATCCGGTACGGCTCGACCATCAACAGTTTGTGGCCGACCATTGCGTCGACCTTCTGTGTCGAAACCATCGAGCCGGTTACCTTGGCAACAAACATCGCCTTAGCCCTCCAGTAACTGCTTGGTCTGCCGCGCGACGATCAACTCCTCGTTGGTCGGCACGATCCAGATTTGGACGCGGCTCTGGGCGGTGCTGATCATTGCTTCGCCGCTGGCCGATTCGTTAAGCGCCGGGTCGAGCACGATTCCAAGCTCTTCGAGATTTTCCAGGACCCGTGTGCGGAATTTCGCCCGATTCTCGCCGATCCCGCCGGTGAACACGATCGCGTCGGCCCCACCCAGCTCGACCAGGTACGCACCGAGGTACTGTCGGACGTATCCGGCGTAGACATCGATTGCCAACCGTGCCCGATCGTCGCCTTGCTCGGCCGCCGCCTCCAAATCGCGCAGGTCGCCGCTGGTGCCGCTGATACCCAGCAACCCGCTCTTCGAGCCCAGGATATCGAGCAATTCGTCAAGCGACTTGCCCGTTTCTTTCATCACCAGCGTAAGCGCGAACGGGGCGAGGTCACCCGAACGGTTGTTCTGCGGCAAGCCGGTCTGCGCGCTTGCACCCATGCTGGTAGCCATGCTCCGGCCGGCGCGAATCGCGCAAAGCGAACTGGAGCCTCCCAGGTGGCAGGAGATGATCCGCAAATCGTCCCGGCCCAGCAACTCGGCGGTTCGCGTGGCGATGTACCGATGACTGGCTCCGTGGAACCCCCAACGACGCACCAGATAATCCTGGGCCCACTGGTAGGGAACGCCGTAGTAACGGTTCCGGTCCGGGATGGTCTGATGGAAGCCCGTCTCGAAGGCCGCCACCACCGGAATCCGTGGAAACTGCTCGCCCAACGACCGCATTGCCTTGATGTAAGGCGGATTATGGGCGGGAGCCAACTCGCTGATCTCCTCCATTGCGTCGAGCACCTCCGCCGTTACCCGCCGCACGCCGCTTACCCGCCCGCCGTGGACCGCCTTGAACCCAATTGCCGAAACCTCCGAGGCGTCACCGAGACAGCCCGACTCGGGATCGGTTAGTTGGGCAAAGCACTGGCGAACCGCTTCGGCATGGTCGGGTACGTGGGCCGTCCGCTGTAGCTCGGCGTCGCCGATTTCCACTGTTACGCTACTCTCGGGTGCGCCGATCCGGTCGATTCCACCGCGGGCAAGCTGGCGCTCGCCGTCCATATCGAACAGCCGATACTTGAAGCTCGTCGATCCGAGGTTGGCTACGAGTATCTTCATGGGGTATCAGGGGTCAGGGGTCAGGGGTCAGTTGGCGCTTGCGTCACTCATCTCCCCTCTCCCCTTGGGAGAGGGGCCGGGGGTGAGGGCCAGCGCACGATGGATCCCTTTCATCCCGCAGGCGTCGCCTCCTACAAGGGCCCTGTTACGACAGGTACGCTTCGCCCACGCCGTCGGCCGGACGGGGAATAATGTGGCTGGCGACCAGTTCGCCCACCTGCGAAGCGGCATTTGCACCGGCCTCGACGGCGGCACGCACACTGCCCACGTCGCCGCGGACGACGGTCGTTACCAGTCCACCGCCAATCGACACTCGCTTGGCGATCCGTACGTTGGCGGCCTTGGCCATGGCGTCGGTCGCTTCGACCAGCGCCACTAGGCCCTTGGTTTCAAGCACTCCAATGGCGTCTTGCATTGTTGGTTCTTCCCTTCTTGTCTCGTTTCTTGTAATAACTTCTTTCATAAAGCCGCGACCGGTGGTCGCGCCATGCAGCAGCAGAATTACGTTTTCGCCCGGCTTGACCGCGACAACCGGTCGCGGCTTTATAGTACCTAGGACGACTTCTTGGGCTTGGCCGGCGCTGGCAGAACCGTGTCGAGGTCCTCGTGAGGCCGCGGAATGACCTGCACGCTGACTACCTCGCCGATGCGGCTGGCTGCCGCTGCCCCGGCGTCGGTGGCCGCCTTGACGGCCGCAACGTCACCGGTCACAAACACGCTGACCATGCCGCTCCCGGCCTTGTCCCAGCCGAGAAACCGCACGTTGGCGGCTTTCATCATTGCGTCGCTGGCCTCGACCAGGACCACAAAGCCCTTGGTCTCGATCATCCCCAGCGCTTCCATTATCTTTGCCATGGTTGTCCTCTCCAGAAAAACTGAAACTACGGTTTGAACAATTCAACTTTTGTAGCGTGATCCAAATCGGCCGCGTTGCCTTCGTCGGTGTCGAGATGCACCTCCAGCTTGATTCCCTCTTGCGCCCGAACCAACAGGTTCTCGAATACCGTTTGGCACGATGACTGGATTCGCAGACTCATCCGGTCGCAATCCTTCACGGCGTAATGCTCCGCGTCGCGAGGGCTCATGTGTACATGCCGCTCCGCACGAATTACTCCCTGCTTGAGTTCCACCACTCCCTTCGGCCCGACCAGTACGCAGCCCGGCGTATCGGCCAGTTCGCCGCTTGGGCGAACCGGTGCTTTGATGCCCAGCGAAATGCAGTCGGTAAAGGCCAATTCCACCTGGCTCTGGGGCCGCGTGGGCCCCAGGATTCGCACCGAGGGCAACATCCGCCGCCGCGGGCCGACCACCATGACGGTTTCCTCCGCCGCGAAAAACCCGTCCTGGTAGAGATCCTTCATCACGGTCAGCTTCTGCCCGGCGCCGAACAGCGTTTCCACATGCTCGTCGGTCAGATGCACGTGCCGGGCCGAAATGCTCACTACCAGGTTCGGCTGGCCGGCCGGGGCACCGACGCTCTTCAGCACTATCTCTCGGACAATCTGCTCGACCGCGATTCGATCGATCGGTGCCGCAATACTCATCCGGTGTATCCTCTGTCTATTGGGTATCAATCGGCCCGGCCGTTACTAACTTGACGCCGCAGGCCGCGATCTTGTCTTGCCACTGTTCGCTTATGCCGTCGTCAACCACCAGGTAGTCGACGGCCGCCAGTTCACAAAGGTGCGTCAGGCTCTGGTGTCCGAACTTCGAGCTGTCGGCCACGACAATCACCTCGTCGGCGGCCCGCATCATCGCTCGTTCCGTCTCCACCAAAAGCAGGTTGTTGTTGAAGAATCCCTCCTCGTTTATGCCCGCCACGCTGAAAATCGTCTTTCGCACCCGAAGCGTGGCAATCATCTTGTCGGAAAACGGCCCGAGCGAGACCCCGGTTCGCGGGCAGATGTTTCCGCCGATCATCACAAGGTCGCTGCCCGGGTCGGATGCAAACAGGTTTGCCACCGGTAGCGAGTTAGTCACCACGTGCAGCGGCCTGCCCACCAACAGCCGGGCGACTTCGTATGTAGTGCTTCCGCCATCCAGCAGCACGGTGTCTCCGTTGTCGAGCAGTTCGACTGCCCGCTGGGCAATTGCCCTCTTCTGTTGCCAGCCGGCCGATTGGCTCAACTCGAAGTGAGGCATCTTGGGCGAACTACCCGAATACAACACGCCTCCATGAATCCTCCGCGCGGAGCCCTGCTGTTCGAGATGATCCAAATCGCGCCGGATCGTCGACTCCGAGACGTTCAACTGCTCGGCCAATTCCGGCAGCGAGGCAAATCGCCGGCTGCGAACCAGTTCCAATAGTTGAGTACGTCGTTCTTCTGCCAGCATGGCGGACCATCCCTTGGCCGGACTGACGAGTCTATCTAACGATTATGCTCCAAATCGCGACGGAAATCAATCAGGTTCCGTCAACTAAATGCAATTTTCTTGGAAAAGCGTGCATTGAGTTCGCCATCTTCTGATCGGACATGATACAGTTATGACGTAACTCCGTCAGTAATAAGGAGTTGTGCTTGCGCGGCGTTAAACTAGGCAGTCTAGGGGAACATGGCGGGGCGCAGCGTGCCATTCGCCATCGGGACCGAAAAAGGGACCAGGTTTAATTTGTGCGAAGCACTCTTTGGGCCGTTTCGGCAAATTAAACCTGGTCCCTTTTTCGGTTTGCGCCCCAGGAGGGAACATTCGGTTGCGGGGGCTTGATTTTGGCTGCGGAAAACGCTAGAATTAAACGATAGTGAGAATGAGTCTCAAATTAGATGGCGGGCACCTCTCGAAAAAGGATGTATGCCGTGGACAAGCTGGTTACACTCGATCGACTGGCTACCGGGCAATCGGGGCGTGTTAGCCGAATCGAGGGGCACCCGGATTACGTCCATCGTTTGGAGGAGTTTGGGCTGCGACACGGCATCAACGTGCAGATGTTTCGGCCCGGCAACCCTTGCATTATAAGACTCGCCGGCCACAAGGTCTGCCTTCGATCCGACGACCTGCTCAAGGTGTTGGTCAGGCCAAACGGCGCGGCGAGTTAAGTTACTCAAACTGTAAGGAGGGGAGTCCGAAAATGGGGACTGGCTCCGTCACGGGCTGG
>JAUWJC010000615.1 GCA_030607895.1 Pirellulales bacterium | reverse complement strand
CCGTGTGTCATCCGTGTGTCCTCCGGGGCCGAGATAGGTGTGCCCCATCGAAGGGGATCGAATACGTGAAAAACCTGCTCCTCACCCTGCTGAAGGTCGGCATATCGGTCGGCATCATCGGCTACCTGGTGATCGATGCCAGCGGCGACCGGGTGTTTACCGATCTGCGCGATCAACCCAAGCATTGGGGATTCTTGCTGGCTGCCTGGGGGGTATGCGCGGCGGCGGTCTTGGTTACGTTGGTCCGTTGGTGGTACTTGGTCCGGGCGTTGGAGTTGCCGTTCCGGCTGAAGGATGCCCTGCGGATCGGGTTCCTGGGGTTCTTGTTCAATTTGGCCCCGATGGGCATTGTGGGGGGCGATCTGCTGAAGGCCGTGATGCTCGCCCGGGAACAACCCGGCAATCGGGCCAAAGCGGTGGCCTCGGTGGCCGTCGATCGGCTGATCGGCCTGTACATGCTGTTCGTTGTCGCCTCGACTGCAATACTCCTGACCGGGTTCTGGAGACTGGCGGTTCCCGAGGTCCGATTCATCTGCAAAGCCACCTGGGTCTTGACCGCGGTGGGAGCGGCGGGAATTGCCGTTGCGCTTTCGCCCGCCCTGACCGACGGACGTATCTCTCGAGCACTGACCCGGCTGCCGTATGTCGGCCAGACGATTGGCAGCCTGATCGATGCGGTGCGGATGTATCGCCGCAAGCCGCGGGTGATCCTTCGGGCCGCCACGATGAGCATCGGCGCTCACAGTCTGTTCGCCACCGGAGCGTACCTGATTGCTCGAGGCCTGCCTGGTTACGTTCCCTCGCTGGGTACGCATTTCGTGATCATGCCGCTAAGTGCGGTGACTGGCATTCTGCCGCTGCCGATGGGACCGTTTGAACTCGTGTTCGAATTCCTCTATACCCACCTGTTACTGCCCGAGGGAGTCGTTATCAGCAAAGGCCAAGGCCTGATAATCGCCCTGGCCTATCGTGTGATCACGGTGCTGATTGCCGCGGGCGGCGTCTGCTACTATCTGGGCGCCCGACGGGAAGTGGCCGAAGTGATGCACGAGGTCGAGCATGAGCACGAGTATATCTGACAAAAGGGGTCAGAACTGTTTTTCCCGCAACATTCGACGGAATACTCCCGCGATCGCCGCAAAAATAGTTCTGACCCCTTTTGTGTTATCCCAGGCAGTCCCACTCGATGGGGACCTTCTTCAGCGCGTAGCCGGTTTCGCGGAGGTAGTTGCCGTAGACCAACATCCAGTGGAAGCCGGGCATCCGCTCGGCGACCACTTGGGCGTCGGCCTCGAACCGCACGTCGATCTGGGAACGGCAGATCGGCAGGAACGGGTGATCGACAATCTCACCCGATAGCCCCATCCAGCGCTCGGCCGCGAAGTCGGGCGCGATCATGGTCACCTTCTGCCCCTTGTGCATCTCGACCTTTGGCGTGGCGCCGTAGTCCGACTCGAAGTGGGTCATAATCCGGGCCGGCTCGAGCGTTTTGCCGTCCATCTTCCGCGGGGCCGTGCAATGGGCCAGCGTAATCACACCGTGGTGCGGATAAGTTGGATCTTGAAGGAACGGCGGCTTGCCGGATATCGCACCCAGCAGGATTCCAGACGGAATCACAACGAAGT
Source organism: Pirellulales bacterium (assembly GCA_030607895.1). Taxonomy (GTDB): domain Bacteria; phylum Planctomycetota; class Planctomycetia; order Pirellulales; family Thermoguttaceae; genus JAUWJC01. Next base: position 513 of record JAUWJC010000615.1, on the reverse strand, counting down.
CCGATTCGCAGAACGCCAGATAGCCGTCGTCGTTCAGCGTGCTCAGCGGCAGGCAGGCCGTCGTTTCCGCAAGCGGCATGATCGTACCCATGCAACTGTTGATGGTAATCGCCCGGCAATCGGCCTTCGCCATCAGCGTGCGGAATATTCGCTCCAGCAGGAAGGCGTTATCGACGAAGGGCCGTTTGGTTTCCAGCGTGGTGCCGGGCAGCTTCAGGTACTCGTCGGCCCGGCGTCGGGCCAGTGCGACGGCCGCTTTGTCCTGCCGGGCGGCCTGGATCAGCTTACCCAGTTCGTTGTAGGAGATGGGCTGGATGTCGAGCTTCCACAGTTTCTTGACCAGTTCGGGGACGACGCCGGGGGGCTGTGCCCATGCACTCGGGCCGCCCACGGCCAGGATGCGGCTACCCACCGTGTTTCGCAAACCGCACAATGCCCGCAAACGCCAGAGAATGTCCTCCTGGCTGTCGACGACCCCGTCCTGGAAGTCGCTTCCTTCGACGGCCAGCTTGT
>JAUWJC010000181.1 GCA_030607895.1 Pirellulales bacterium | reverse complement strand
GCAACGTGCGTGAGCAACCCTCGCTCCATCAGGTCGATCAGAAGCGGTCCGTTGCCCTTGCGCAACACATGGGCGCCCATGCAAAACACAACCGAGCGGCCGGCCCCCGCTCCCTCGACAATCCGCCGGGCAAGCTCCGGTAGCGCCTCGTGCTCGAACGGCTCCCGCTGACTGTCGGGATACATCAGCACCGAACGATCCAGGGCGTGATCCCGCTCATCAAGCGGCTGAAGCCGTAGCCGGGTGCGATCAAATTGTGGAAAAGGCATGGGTAGTGGGTAGTGGTCAGTGGTTAGTGGGTTGATTTGGATGAGAGGGAGCGGGATAGCCCGTTGATTAGGCGTCCGACTTCGGCGGCGAGGTTTAGCAGTTCTGAGCAAATGGACGCGTCGAAGTATCCGAGTCGCTCGGCCAGGATGACCTGGGGCTCCATTTCGCAGAGAGACCCTCGGGCGATCGAAAGGAAATTGAGGAACTCGCGAGTGGATTTGCGTCCCTGCCCTTCGGCCATGTTCGATGCAGTGGAGATCGCCGATCTGCGGACCTGGCTCCTCAAGCCGTAGATTTCTTCCTTCGGGAACGTGGCAGTCGCTCGGTAAACCGCCTGTACCAGATTTATTGCCTTCTGCCACGCAATAAGTTCCCGATAACTCTTCACTGCCATCGAACAACTCCCATAACCTGTAAGTCGTTCACTGACCACTGACCACTGGCCACTATCCACTATCCACTGGCCACTACGTTTCGTTCCAAAGGTACTCCAGCAGCGGTTTCCAGTCGCGGAAGTCGGGGATTACGATGTCGGCGCCGACGCCGATGAGCCGGTCGCGTTTCCACAGGTCGGGCTTGCCGCCGCGGCCGGCTTCATCGCTGGCTACGGCGCCGGCCGTGCCGCCGAACGATTTTACGTCCTGTATTTCAACATAGCCGTCGCCAAAGCCGAGGAGCAACTCTCCCTGAACGCGGTTCTCGCTAAGAATCCGCTCGATCACTTTGGCCTTGGAGAAAGTCCTGTAGTCATCGAGCGCGCCGTAGACGTGCCGGCCGAAATACTTGTCGAGTCCCAGCAGGCGGACTTCTTCGTGGACGTACTCCTCGTCGGTGCCGCTGGCCAGGTACAGTTCGACATCCCGGCGGCGAAGTTCCCCGAGCATGTCCAGCGAGTCGGGCACGAGCATCTCTTCCGGCATGGCTTTGCCCAGGCGAAGTGCCTCGCGCCGGTCGACAATTCGCTCCATCAAGCGGTCGTGGTACATCTGCTTGTAAACGGCCGGCTCCTCGGCGGTATCACCGCGCCGGCGAACCTCTTCGGCCAGGCGAATCATCTGATAGATCGTCTGTTTGCCCGTCAACTCCATTACAAACTTCATGGCCAGTTCGCGAAGCTGCTCGACCGATTCATCGGTGCCGGTGGCCTGGAGTATCTCGACCATCATCGGGACCATCACCTCGGGCCAGCCTTCCCGGATCAGGCTCAGTGTTCCGTCGAAGTCGAACAGGACGTACCGGGGCGGTTTGCCGCGCGTGAAAGGGCGCACAATCTCGACGCCGGTTTCCGGCAGGAATCGCGTCGGCCCGATCCGCTCGACAGTCCGTTGGTAGTCCCTCTCGTGCTGGTTGGAATCCATATAGGTCTTTCAGTAGGCTGCAATCACGTGAAAACCCCCGGTGGTTGAGCGCAGCCAAACCCCCGGGTTTCGCTGCGCTCAACCACCGGGCGTTCGGGGATCAAACCCCGTGAACGCGCACTATATCTCCAAACGCGACAGGAAAAAAGGGGGTGGGTGTATCTCTCTGCCCGACGGTGCTTGCTTCGGTCGCCAGTTTGGGTTAGTTTGCTTGCATCGGGCAATGTTCAACAGGCAGGAAACGCGATGAACCACAAAGAGCGGATGTTCGCCGTCTTGGAAGGAAAACCGGTGGACCGCATTCCCTGGATACCCCGGCTGGACCTGTGGTACAAGGCCAATCGTCTGGCGGGTACGCTGCCGACGCAGTACCGCAATGCCTCGTTGATGGAGATGATGGACGACTTGGGGTTCGGCTACCACGCCGTCGTTCCAGATTTCAAGGACCTCCGCTCGCCGGAGGACGAGGCTGACCGGCCGCTGTCTATCCACCACCTGCACTTCATGCCCGTCCGAACGGTTTGGGATGGGATCGATCGGCAGATCACACGGCGCGGCGGCCGCACGATTACTGAATACCGCACGCCCGTCGGAACGATTACCACGGTGATGCTTTACGACGACTCCATGCGCAAGGCGGGCATTACCATCTCGCACGTGGAGCGCTACGCCTTCAGCGGCCCGGAAGACTACAAGCCGTTGGAATACATCTTTCGCCACGCTCGGGCCGAGCCGAATTACGAGGGCGACGCGGCGTTTGCCGAGCAGGTGGGCGACCGGGGTTTTGCGGTGGCCTATGTCAGCGTGGCCGCCGCGCCGATGCACATGCTCCAGCGCGACGTGATGCCGATGGATGTTTTCTTCTTCGAGTTGAACGATCGGCCCGACGAGGTCGGAGAACTGGCGGAGTCAATCGGCGGATACTGGCGGCAGATGCTCGACGTTGCGGCCGATTGTCCGGCCGAGGTAATTTTTCTGGGCGCGAACTACGACGCGGCCATTCAGTACCCGCCGTTTTTCGCCCAGCATATCGAGCCCTACCTGGCCGAATTCGCCCAGATGTTACACCGCCGGGGAAAGTACCTGCTCACGCATACCGACGGCGAAAACACGGGCCTGCTGGAGCACTACGTGGCCTCGAAAATCGACATTGCCGATTCCATCTGCCCGAGCCCGATGACCCGATTGTCGATGGCCGAAGTTCGCCAGGCGTTCGACGGCCGGATTACGATCATGGGCGGCATCCCATCGGTAGCGTTGCTGAAGGACTCGATGAAAGATCGGCAGTTCGAGGAGTTCCTCGACGACTTTTTCGTTCAGATCGGCCGCGGCGACCGGCTGATTCTGGGCATTTCCGACACCACGCCGCCGGCGGCCGACTTCCAGCGCCTCCTAACCATCGCCCGGCGGATCGAAGCATTCGGTCCGGTTGGGGGCGCGCCCGACGTGGCCGTCGGGGCTAAACACAACTGAACATGCCACTGTACGGCATGCGCGAATCGCGCGGAAATCCTAACCGACGACTCTGACGAAAGGAACGGGAGAGAAACTTCAAACGGCTCGAAGAACTGGCGCCAAAGCACGGGAAGCTGCTGGGTTGCTACACCTGGGACTATCCCGAGAAGCGGCCCGTGCCCATGGACATGATGAAGAGGCAATGCGAACTCGGCCTGAAATGGCTCCGTCAGGGACGGATCGAGGGCATGATATTTCTGGCCAATACCACGGGTGACTTTGAGGTGCCCGGCTGGGAATACGCCCGCAAGTGGATCGCCGAGGTGGGCGGCCAGCCACTTTAATTGTCCGTCAACTTAATTGTCCGTCAACCTGACAATTCAGAATCGACGGACCACTAAGCCGGCATGACCGACATACCCGGTACAGGCGGGTCTGGGGTGCGCGATTCGGCTCCGCGACCCCCTCCGTGGCCAGCGTGGCTTATGCTGTAGATAGACGGCCTATCGGCCGGTAACGAGTCCTGCCCTCCTTTACGCATATTCCTGGCCGGTGACCGTCATGTCCAAGAACCCTTGGGAATACGCTCTTCGCAACCCCCGACACCAAGCCACCGGACCCGAGGGCCATGAAATCCGGATTGAGCGGGCTGGGGGCAGGGACCCATTGGTGACATCCGCGCGGCTGATCGACTTCTCACGCAACGGATTTAGGCTCCGAACGCCGTTTCCGCTGGAGATCGGCGAACCGCTTACGATGCAACTCCACGACGAGAGATCGAGCACCGACCTGACGCTGTTTGGCGTGGTGCGCTGGTGTCGTCCCGACGAAAACGAGTCCTGGCTACTCGGCTGCCAAACTGCTCGCGAGGCCGATTGGGAAACGCTCGGCGAACTCTTTGTGAACGAGATTCTCGCATCGGACGAGTGACTGTCTTGAGCTATCAGCAGTCAGCTATCAGCTATCAGCAGTCAGCTATTGGCCCGAAACCCCACAAAAAACGCTGTGCGCAGGGGCTGATAGCTGAAAGCTGATAGCTGATAGCTGCGTTCACGCGATAGTGCCCGCATGGAGTGATATGGCATCTTGACGTGCCGCCCGACAGATGTCCGTCCAGGCGTCGAGCCGGTCGGCACAACCAATTCTCTCGAGATACTCGGTGTCAATCGGCGAGATCAATCCGGGCATATCGATTGACTCCTGCTCGATAATCGCATTTGCCACATGCACCGCGGCCAACGGGCCGAAGGCACAATCGGAACAGCAACTCGGCCTTAGATGAAAGGCAATTGCCTTGACGATCGGGTCCGGCATGCCCCACAATCCCATCAGGTAGGCTCCGACATCGTCCCGGGTCGTCTGGAAGATACTGTTTTCGGCCGCGGTGAGACTGGTTCTCTCGCGCTGCGCCTCGGCCACCGCGTCGAGATACCGCCCAGGGCGGTCGCCGGCCAACACAAAGACGCCCACATCGTGCAACAAGCCTGCCGTATGGGCGTTGCTGACAATCACGTTGTCATGGGTCTCGGTTCTGGCAATCTCACTGGCAGCCATGGCCACTGCCAGCGAGTGAATTTCCAGAATCCGCAGAGGCCGTTCGTAAGAATCGCCCGAATTGAACGGAGAGAAGGCTTCGGTCGAGTACGCCAGTTCCCTGATCGCGTCAAGTCCCAACAGGTTGACGGCATAAGTGACGTCGACAACACCTTGGGGAGTCCCAAAGAAGCCCGAGTTGACAAGCTGCAGTATCTTGGCGGCCAGGCCGACGTCCCGCGAGACAATCCGCCCCAGTTCATTCATCGATACAGCCGGGGATTTCAACGCGGCAAGGAACTCCTCGTAGGCCGGCCGCCAACTCGGAATAGACTGTACGCGGGACACGACCTGCTTCATCCATTGGTTGGGTAACTGGTCGCGGAGCGTGCCTATCTTGGCTATTGTCGATTCGAGCGTTGCCGGATCGCAGGGCTTGGTGAGGAATTGATGCGTCGGCCCCACCGACTTCAATACGCTCTGCCGGTCGCATTGCCCTGAAAGAATGATGCGCACCGTGGCCGGATGCCGCACCATCACCTCGTGTAACAACTCCGAACCGTCCATGCCCGGCATCCGCATGTCGGCAACTACCATGTCGAATGGGGCGGCGGCCAGGCGATCCAGCGCCTCGGCGCCGCTGGAGGCAAAGGCCATATCCCATTCGTGGTGGAGACCGCGCAACATGCGGCGCAATCCGTCCAAAACCCGCCGATCATCATCTACAAACAAGATCTTCATCCCGCTTCTCTTCCGGCCTCGGCATTGCAGCAGTGGTATCGGAGAATCTCTCTCTGATGGATTTGATTTCGGGTAGTACCTCCATGAACGTCGCGTAAACGCCCGGATCGAAGTGCCTTCCCACCTCGGCGGCAATCATTCGCAAGATTTCGTTTTCGGGAACCGGCTCCTTGTAAGGGCGCTTCGAGCCGAGCGCGTCGAAGACATCGGCAATGGCGACAATTCGGGCTTCCTGGGGAATCGCTTCGCCGGCCAGCCCTTGTGGATAACCGGTGCCGTCCCACTTCTCGTGGTGCGCAAGCGCAATGCGAGCGGCCAGTGCGAGGAACGGGTTCTCGTGCAGCTTGCCGGCGGCCGAAAAAGGGACCAGGTTTAATTTGTGCGAAGCACCCTCCGGGCCGTTGGAGCAAATTAAACCTGGTCCCTTTTTCGGCCCGGGTGTCTGGTCCCGCCACTGCAAGAACGCCGTCCGTATCTTGGAATCCTCGCGGAGAATCCTTGCCCCGATTCGGCAATGCTGCTTCATAATCGCCCACTCTTCGCGATTCAAGCGGCCACGCTTCAGCAGAATGGCGTCGGGGATGCCGATCTTCCCGATGTCGTGCAGTGGGGCGGCCAAGAAGAGACTTCCCACGTCCTCCGGATCCATCCCCATGGCCTGGCCGATTACCCGGCAGATAAACCCCACGCGGATCACGTGGTTTCCCGTCTCCTCGTCACGCTGCTCGGCGACCTTTCCGAGTCGCCAGATCATGTCGAGCCGCGATTGGGCCAACTCTTCGGTCCGCCGGTGAACCTTTTCCTCCAGAAGATAACGGTGCGTCTTGAGTTGGTCCTGATAAGACTTCAACCGCAGAGCGCTTTGGAGCCGGGCAACAAGGTCTTCGGAATCGATCGGCTTGTTCAGCAGATCGGTTGCTCCCAGGTCGAGGGCTTGCCGTTTCAACCGGCGGTCCGACAGGCCGGTCAACATTAGCACCGGGAGGTCTTTGGTCCGGTCGGCCTGGTGAATTCGCTCGAGCAGTGCCAGCCCGCCGAGCCCCGGCATCTTTACGTCGATAACCGCGACGTCGAAGTCCGTTTCGCGCAACCGGCGCCAGGCTGTCTTGGGGTGATTGACGAAGGTCATCTCCCAGGAATTACGTCGCGGCCGGAGTGTCCGGCGCAGCGAATCCAAGACGGATTGCTCGTCGTCAACAAACAGGATCTGCCGATTCGATCGTGACATCTCGCGCAAGCGATGTCGCCTGCCCCTAACGCGGCCCACGGCCGCAACCAAATCGTTTAGCCCCGGCGGCCACGCCGGGGGACCACCATCGCCGCGTGGCCGCGGCGGCTAAACGCAACTGTACAAACCACTGTACAACACGCGCGCAACTTACGCACATGTTGCGACAGAAAACTCTGACGAAGCTGCCCCATGAAAGAATAGGTCACCCGGGCCGAAAAAGGGACCAGGTTTAATTTGCCGGAACGGCCCGGAGGGTGCTTCGCACAAATTAAACCTGGTCGCTTTTTCGGCTGGGAGTCCTTACGTCGGAGGTCGGGGGTCGGACGTTGGAGTGCGCAAATTTGATGCCGACCTTCGGGCCCCCCTTTTGCGCCTCACAAACGAACCAACCGTCACAAACAGCCCCAACCCGATCAGGCTGATGGCGACGACCGTCCACTGACGATTGGCCACGAGCGCTTTGGCAAACGCCTTTACGCCGGGCGACGGGTCGCGATTGGCGCCCAGACGCAACTCCTGCCAGAGCCCCCAGCTTTCCAGTGGCGATAGCGTCTGGACGTCTTTCAGTCTCGGCCGGCTCCACTGGAGCCAGGCCGTCATAGCCACGGCCCCGATCGTAAGGACCGCTCCAAACAGCATCCAGGCTTGGCGCCGGCTCCAACCGGCGCTGGGGCGCGAGTGGCGGGTTTGCGCTTCCGGCTCAACCTGCTCCAACGACGTTATCTCCCGCATTGTCGGCGCCTCGATCTCCGCACCGCAAGCACATCGCACGGTCTGACCCGCCTGGGCAACCTCGATGGCAATCTTCTTGCCACAGGAGCATGGCAGCAGATACCTCGTACTCACGGGATACCTCTTCTTTTCCGAGTTGGTGAATTGCAAGTTGGTGAGTTGCCAAGCCGCAAGCGGCTTGTTCGGACCAGATCTCCCCCACAATATAACGTCGCATGCCACATATCCAAAGGTCCGAAAAAGGGACCAGGTTTAATTTGTGCGAAGCACCCTCCGGGCCGTTCCGGCAAATTAAACCTGGTCCCTTTTTCGGCTCAGCCGCTGGGGGGTGCGGTCGTCGCTGCCTGGACAAATTCCAAAGTTTTTCTGGCAGGGGGCTTGGCATACTCTCATGTTTCGCCT
>JAUWJC010000285.1 GCA_030607895.1 Pirellulales bacterium | reverse complement strand
TGGGATTGCCGGCCACCACTCCGCCGAGCGTTGCCCGATCGGCCAGCGGAACGTCGACCGGCAAGCGTTGATTCTCCGCGGCAAGCTGTTTTGATAACCGGGCGATGGTCACGCCCGCCTCGGCCGTAATGGTCAGGTCGCGTGCGGGATGATCCACCAGGCGATTTAACTTGGATGTGGACAGGCCGATTCCCGGCAACGTGGGTCTGGTGCCGAGACCGAGATTGGTGCGGCCGCCTATCGGATAGACGGGCGTACCGGTGCGATGGGCATCGCACATCAGTTGCGCCACGGCGGCCTGATCGTCCGGCTCGACGGTTTCGGTCAACGGCAGGAGTTGGTCGGGGTTGGTCACGATTGGCGAGATTTTAGTTCTTTGTTACTCAAACTGTAAGCGGTCAGTGGAAAATGGGGACTGGCTCCGAGCAAATATCGGCCAGCAGTGCGGGAAAAACCGTAGCCGCGAGGTGCCTGTCCCCTTTTTCCACGGTGCTCGGTATTCGCCGTCCGAAAAACGGGACAGGCACCGTCGGGAAACCGAAAACTCTCGTGAAAACCAGCCCGTGACGGAGCCAGTCCCCATTTTCGGACTCCCCTCCTTACAGTTTGAGTTTGTTGCGAAGCCGCAAGCGGCTTTAGGGGTCGATCTGGGGTATTAGTTTGCCCGGGTTAAGCAGGCCCGACGGATTGAACGCCTGGCGAACCCGGGTCATCGCTTCGAGGTCGGACCGGTCGAACAGGCGACTCATGAAGTCGATTTTCTCCACGCCGATTCCATGCTCGGCCGTCACGCTTCCGCCGCACTCGATGCACTCTTGCAAAAGCTCCCGGCCGGCCGCCAACACACGGTCGACTTCCTCCCGGTTGCGTTCGTCGAACAGCAGTATTGGGTGAACGTTCCCGTCGCCGGCATGAGCCACGTTGACGATGCGAATTCCGTGCGAGTTACCGATTTCGGTAACGCGGCGGAGAATGTGTGGTAGTCGGGTTCGGGGAACGACTCCGTCCTGGATGCAATAGCTGGGGCTGAGCCGCCCGACGGCCCCAACGGCCAGTTTGCGGCACTTCCATAGCTTCTCCCGCTCTTCGGCGCTGGCGGCCTGGAGGACCTCCCGGGCGCCGTGCTTCTTGCAGAACTCGATAATTCGGTCCCGCTGTTGGTCCAATCCGGCTGCCGGGCCGTCCACCTCGATTACAACAATCGCCTCGGCGTCCAACGGAAAGCCGAAATGAAATGCTTCTTCAACCGCCGCCACAATCCCCTGGTCCATCAGTTCCATTGCGGCCGGAATGATACCCGCCCCGATGATGTCGCTGATTGCCCCGGTTGCATCGTCGACGGTATCGAAAATCACCCGCATCGCACGGTAGTCTTGTGGGTTGGGCGTCAGGCGGACCCAAACCTTGGTCACGATAGCCAACGTTCCCTCGCTGCCGATCAGCACGCCGAGCAGGTCGAGACCCGGCGGATCGGCGACCGGCCCGAGCCGAACAATCGAGCCGTCGCCCAGCACTGCCTCCACACCCAGCACGTGGATGCCCGTTACGCCATACTTGAGCGTGTGCGGCCCGCCCGCGTTCGTGGCCACGTTGCCGCCGATGGTCGACGCGCCCTCGCTGGACGGGTCGGGCGCGAAGTGGTAGCCGGTTCCGGCCAGGGCACGGCCAAGCTGGATGTTAAGTGCGCCCGCTTCGACCACGGCAAGCCGGTCGCGAAGATCGACTTGGAGGATTTGCTTCATTCGGGTAAGCATAACCACCACGCCGCCACCTACCGGCAGACACCCGCCGGCAAGGCTGGTACCCGCCCCGCGAGCAACCACCGGCATGTCGTACTGATTGCACAGCTTTACTACCTGGGCAACTTCGTCGGTCGAACGCGGAAAGACCACCGCGTCCGGCACGTTCTTCTCGATCGTGAACCCGTCGCACTCGTAGACGATAAGGTCCGACGCGGCCGAGAGGATCCCCTCGGAACCCAAGCGAGCACGAAGCTGCTGAATGAGTGGCGAGTGAGTAGTGGTGGTCATGGGAAGCTTCGGGATGGTCTTTCGGTTCGGAGTCGGTGATAGTTACCGATTATACCCGGATGATCGATTTTCGCCAAACGACCCAGTTGCACTGCCGGCCCGTCATGTCATAGGTTCCCTAACCTGTTGCCAGGCAAGACGTTGGGGCCGGCTCAATCTCCGTTGCCCTGGCGGGGAGAAATACGCTACACTACGCCTCCTTTTGCCGGCTATCCGAGACTGCCGGCCTCATGCTGCGGAGAACCCAGATGTCGTTTCGCTCTGGCACCCTATTTGGCTGGTGCCTGAATTGGCTGCTATTGGCCGGGATGTTGCCGGCGGTTGCCGGCGCACAGGTCTACGCGTTGCCGGCCAACGATGCGCCGGCCAACGATGCGTCGGCCAACGATGCGTCGGCCAAGCAGACGCTACTGGAGAACGACACTATCTGCCCGGTCGATCCCGAGTTGCTGGATATGCCAGAGCCGTTGGATATGCCCGAGCCGTTGGATATGCCCGCGCCGTTGGGTAGGCCCGTGCCGGTGGTTATGCCCCAGCCGTTGGATATGGATGTGCGATTCAGCCGGCCCGGCTTCGACGGCAGCTACTGGACCTGGCAGATTGCCCCGAACGGGCTGATGTATCGCTCGTATCTGGCCGGAGGACGCGAGCCTCGGTTTGCCGCTCAATGGGTTCACGAGCATGGCCGGGGTTGGCTGTGGGACACCGCCGTGGGGGGCCGTGTTGGACTGCTTAGATACGGTACGCAAGATCAGGCCTGGCCGGAAGGATGGCAACTAGATCTCGAGGGAGCCGCCTTCCCGCGTCTCTCTTATTCCGATAACCTCGACCTGGTTGCGGCCGATTTCCGCTTTGGCTTTCCGCTCACCTATCGCCGCGGCATTTGGGAGGGTAAGTTCGCCTTCTATCATCTCAGCTCGCACCTGGGCGACGAATACATGCTGACGCATCCCACCATTACGCGGATAAACTACTCGCGCGACGTTTTACTCCTGGCGCTTGCCATGCGGCCGACCGAGGCGTTGCGGTTTTACGCGGAGGCGGGCTGGGCATGGTACGCCGACGAAGGCAGCGAGCCGTGGGAGTTCCAGTTCGGAATCGAGTGCAGCCCCACCTGGCCCAGCGGCATCAGCGGCTCGCCCTTCTTCGCCATCAACACCCGGCTGCGCGAAGAGGTCGACTTCGGCGGCAACCTGGCGGTGGAGACCGGCTGGCAATGGCGTGGCGAGAGCGGCAGGCTGCTGCGCGCCGGAATGCGGTACTTCAACGGCATGAGCGACCAGTACCAGTTCGTCGACGAGCACGAAGAACTCATCGGGCTCGGGCTGTGGTACGACTTCTAAGTGGAAGGCGGAAGGGGGACGCTTGCGGCTTCGCAACATTGTAACCGTTCACGGACACTAAGGAATCAGGCCACGGATGAAACACGGATCAAACACGGATAGACAATAAATAAGGGGGAGGGTGTTTCCTTGCTTCGTGCTCTTCGTGTTCTTCGTGGTTTTCCGAATAAGGCGGTACTCGAAATCCGGTCCCTTGATCCGTGTTTCATCCGTGTTTGATCCGTGGCCGAGATAATCCCGTGAACGGCTTCGCAATATCCATGCACCTCGGGGATACTGATGATCCATTACAGTATATCCAACAAACTGTGTGTTCTGCGACTCGACTCGCCGCCGCTTAATACCATCACCTTCGCGCTGTTGGACGAACTGTGCGATGCAATCCGTCTGGCGAACTCCGACAGCCGGGTCCAAGCGATCGTCGTCATGGGCGATTCGGACCATTTTAGTGCGGGGGCCGACGTCAATCTCTTCAAAGAAATCAAATGCGCCGAAGACGCGATACGAACGTCGCGGCTCTTTCAAGATGCCTTCGATGTCGTGGAGAACTCCGATAAGCCGGTCGTTGCCGCGGTGGCCGGAAAGGTGATGGGAAGCGCGCTGGAGTTGGCCGCAGCCTGCCATTTTCGCGTATCGACTGAAACAACCACCTTCAACATGCCGGAAGTCCGCTTGGGTATAAACCCCGGGGCGGGTGGAACCCAGCGATTGCCCAGGTTGATCGGTCCCCAGGCCGCACTCGACATGTTGCTGACCGGAAAGCAGATCGACGCGCGGCAGGCCGCCACGCTTGGGTTGGTAGACGCCGTATGTCCGGTGCCGAAAAAGGGACCAGGTTTAATTTGCCCCAACGGCCCGGAGGGTGCTTCGCACAAATTAAACCTGGTCCCTTTTTCGGCTCGGCTGTTGCGGGCAGATCGTATCCCGAGCAAGACCAGCGAGAGGGTCGAGAAGTTACGCGATGGGCAAGCCAACGACGCCGCCTTCAAGCAGGCCGACGAGTTGCTCGCAACGGTTCGGCCCGAGATCGTTGCGCCCGCGAAGATCGTCGAGGCCGTGAGAACCGGCTTGAATGAATCATTCCGGGCGGGATTGCTCAAGGAGCGCGAGGTGTTCGCCCAGTGCATGGATACGCTGGCGACGCAAAACAAAATCTACCTGTTCTTCGCGACCCGCCAAACCGCCAAGCCGAAAAAGGAACCAGGTTTAATTTGTGCGAAGCACCCTCCGGGCCGTTCCGGCAAATTAAACCTGGTCCCTTTTTCGGGTAAAATCGGCAGCGCGGCGGTGGTTGGCATGGGCTCGATGGGTACGGGAATTGCGCTGGCACTGATAGGCGCCGGCGTGCCGGTGGTGGTTCGCGACGAAAACGAGCCGGCCCTGCAAAAGGGCATGGCCCGGGTGAAAAGCTCGCTCGAAAAGCAAGTACGCCGGGGGCGGCTTTCGCAAAAACAACTCGAGCAAACACTCGGTCTGATTTCCACGACAACCGGTTGGGAGGAAATCGCAAAAGCCGACCTGGTCATCGAGTCGGTGTTCGAGGACATCGAGGTAAAACGTTCGGTGCTCGGCCGGATCGAGCAAATCTGCGGCGACCGGACAATCATCGCATCGAACACATCGACCATCAATCTGGACGTGCTGGCCGGGGCAATGCGCAATCCCGAGCGGTTCTTGGGTATGCACTTCTTCAATCCGGCCCAGCGGATGCCACTGGTCGAAATCATCACCCGCCAGGCAACATCGCGGCAGGTTGTCACCACGGCAACGGCGTTGGCCAAGCGGATCGGCAAAACGCCCGTGTTGGTGAAGAACCGCGAGGGGTTCCTGGTCAATCGGATTTTTCTTCCCTATGTGAAGGAGGCGTTTTGGCTCTTGGAGGAGGGGGCGGAGCCTGCTGCCGTGGATGCGGCCATGGTGGAGTTCGGGTTCCCGATGGGGCCGCTGGTGCTGATGGACATGGCGGGCCTGGATATTTTCGTACATGCCGACACCGTGATGAATCGCGCGTTTCCCCGCCACGGGGGGCCTTCGGCCGTCGCCACGAACCTTGTCGAACAGGGCCATTTGGGCCAAAAGACCGCGTCGGGAGTTTACAAATACGAGCCGGGAGATTATACACCACGTCTGAACGATGCGGCCGGGCATATCATCGATCGGGTCCGGCAGGCTCGTGGTCGGCCGGGCGCCGCCATCGATCGGGACGAGATCACCCGGCGGCTCGTGCTGCGATTGGTGAGCGAAGCCTTCCACGTAATGGAAGAAGGTATCGCCGGCCGCGAGTCGGACCTCGATGTCGCCATGGTGCTGGGTACCGGATTTCCCGACTTCCGGGGAGGTGTGCTGAAGTATGCTCGCGACGCGGGACTCGACCGGGTCGTAAGCCAACTGAAAGAACTGGCCGACAAACACGGCGAGCGGTTCTCGCCGTGCCGTTATCCATAAAGCCGCGGCCGGGGGGGCGCGGGGCGGCACGGGTGTATGGGGGGGGGGGGGGGGGGGGGCCGG
>JAUWJC010000406.1 GCA_030607895.1 Pirellulales bacterium | reverse complement strand
GAGACACCCAAGCCCGAGGAACCGAAACCGGACGAAAACCCCAAGCCGGAAGAAGAACCACGTCCGGATGAGACCAAACCCGAGCAGCCCAAACCCGAGGAGCCCAAGCCGGCCGCTCAGCCCGCCCCCCAAAAAGCGGCACTCGTCAGGGAGGCGTACGCGGCAGCCCGGGCGGCCATGTCGGATCGCAATCTGTCGGCCGCCCAAAGGCACCTCGATCGGGCGGCGGCCAATGTGCAAACGCCGGCCGGCCGGACCGAGCTTGCTCGCCTGGAAATGCTGCTGGGCCACCTGGCCGAGTTTTGGCGTGTGGTGGGGCAATGCGTGGCGCAACTCGAAGGCGGCGAGGAGCTTGTCATCAAAGACACGCGAATCGCCGTGGTTGAAGCCTCTCGGGATGGATTGATTCTGAAGGCCTCCGGCCGCTTGCGTCGCTATTCGGTTATGGATATGCCGACGCTTTTGGTCGAAACGTTGGTGGCGAAATCCTTTGGCAGGGATCCGTCGTCCCAGGTGCTTTTTGGGTCGTTCCTGGCAGTCGATCCGAAGGGCGATCGCGGTCGGGCCCGGCAGTTGTGGCAACAGGGTGCCCAGGCCGGCCTCGATGCCGGGAAGTTGATCCCGGAACTGGACGTTCCCAGGCGGTAGACGGTGACGAACTACTACCCATGAGCAGGGCAATGGACTATACTCAACGCGGTCAAGAATTGAGGTTTTCGGATTAAGTAGTCAGTTATCAGTAGTCAGTCTGAAGACTTGCCAGAGTCGTTGTTTCCAAGCTCTGACAACTGATAACTGACAACTGATAACTTCGTCACGAAACCGCAATTATTGACTGCAAGCAGCATATATTAGAAGTCGACCCTGCCAGGCTTCCACGGATTTCACACCCGATACCCATTCCTTCCCCTTTCACACTGGAGAGACAAAGATGAGACACTCACTCGCAACGCTGGTATTGATGTTTGCTGCTTGCGTGCTGACGCCGCATGAAGGGCTGTCGGCCCAGCCCGATTTCTTTGTGGCATCCGGCGGCAATGACGCGAATCCCGGAACGGCCGAAAAACCCTTCGCCACGGTGGCACGGGCGAAAGCGGCTCTCCGGCAGCGGATCGCCGCAGGACTGAAGGCCGACCTGACGGTCGTCATTCGCGCGGGAACCTACGAACTGGCGGAACCGCTCGTGTTTGGGCCGGCGGATTCCGGCACGGATAAGTGCGCAATCACCTATGCGGCCAGTCCGGGCGAGACGGTCGTGCTAAGCGGCGGACGCAAGATCGGCCCGTGGAAACAGGCCGAAGGCAACATCTGGACAACCAGCGTTCCGGATGTCCGGCAGCGGAAGTGGTGCTTCAGAAACCTCTTTGTCAACGGCCGGCGCGCCGTCCGCGCTCGGACGCCAAACGTCACCAAAACGACTGACTGCCTGCAGCTTACAGCGGCCGCGCTCTCGAAGGACCTGAAGAAATTTACCGTGACGCTGCCCCCCGGCCTGGCAGGTAACTGGCGGAATCAGACCGACATCGAGTTGATGATTGCGGGCAACTGGGCCATCAACCGCAAACGGGTCGAGAGCATCGACACCAAGACCGGCACCGTGGTTCTCGCCCCGCCGCACCAGTCGGGCGCCTACTATATTCTTCCCAAGACGGGACGCTGGTTCCACGTGGAGAACGCCCGAGAGTTGCTCGACGAACCGGGCCAGTGGTATCTCGACCGTCAGACGGGCGTGTTGAGCTACTGTCCGCGTCCTGACGAAGACATGGCCAGCGCCAAGGCGGTCGCGCCGGTGCTGGTAAGGTTGGTCGAAGTGCGTGGCACGGCCGAGCGGCCCGTCCGCAACCTGCACTTCAAGGGCATCAGCTTCAAACATACCGATTGGAAGCTGCCCGCCGACGGATACATGGGCATCCAGGCGTGTCACTATCAGAGTAAGCAGACGGGCTCGGGACGCATTCCCGCGGCTGTCCATTGCACTTTCGCCCGGCAGCTTAGCGTGAAAGACGGCTCGCTTGCCCGGCTCGGCGGTTGCGGCATCGAACTGACCGACGGATGCAGCGACTGCGTGGTCGAGGGAAATCACGTTTTCGACATCAGCGGCAACGGCATCAACGTGGGCGGGGCGAATAACGAGGACACGGTGCCGAAGAACAACCGTATCGCCAATAACCACGTCCATGCCTGTGGTATCGAGTATTACGGCGCGATCGGCATTTGGGTCGGTCTTGCCCAGCGTGCGATTCTCTCGCACAACCTGGTCCACGATCTGCCGTACAGCGGCATTTCGGTCGGCTGGCAATGGAACCCCAACCCGACCGCCTGCCGCGAGAACACGGTCGAGTACAACCACGTCTACGACGTAATGAACCGGCTCTGCGACGGCGGATGCATCTACACCCTGGGACTCCAGCCCGGTACGGTTATCCGATGCAACCATCTGCACGATGTACACCGAAGCGCGTTGGCCCAAGGCGCGCCGAACAACGGCATGTTTATCGACCAGGGGAGCAAGGGATACCTGTTCGAGCGAAACGTAATCTACAATACGGCCGCACAGCTTGTACGATTCAACCGGTGCAAGCGAGAGTGGCACACCTGGCGCGACAACCACTTCGGCGATGAGGCCGAGGTCAAGCAGGCCGGCAAACAAATAATCGCCGAGGCCGGGCTGGAGAAGAAGCCGGCGGACTGAGATGTAAAGCCGCGACCAGTGGTCGCGGTTTTTCAAGTTGCAAATTCATTTGACCGCCCGCGACCACTGGTCGCGGCTTTACAGCCCAATTGGCAGGAGATCTCAATATGGCCAAACAAGTGAATCGTCGCGACGTGCTGCGACTTGGTGCGGCCGCCGCGGCGACCGGGCTGAGGGCCAGTGCATCGGCTGGCGAGAAGAAACAGGAACCCGTCCGAATCGGCGTGGTCGGAGTAGGAGGCCGAGGAACGGGCCTCTTGCGACTGGCCCTGAAGGCCGGCGTCGAGGTGCCCGCGCTGTGCGATATCAAGGAAGCACACCTCAATCGGGCAATCGGTATCGTCGAAAAAGCACGCGACGGCCGTAAGCCGGAGGGATATTCCAAAGGGCCCAAGGATTATCTGCGATTGCTCCAGCGCGACGACCTGGACGCGATCATCTGCGGCACGGGAATGCAGGTCCACGCTGAGATCAGCGTCGCGGCCATGAAGGCCGGCAAGGCCGTGCTCTCGGAGGTGGCCGCTGCAATGACGCTCGAAGAGTGTTGGGACCTGGTCCGCACGCAGGAAGAGACCGGCCGGCTCTACATGCTTGCGGAGAACTGCTGCTACCTGCCGCACATGATGATGCTCGAGAACATGATCGAGAAGGGGCTCTTTGGCAAGATAACCTACGCCGAGTGCGGCTACGTGCATGAGATCCGGTCGCTGGGATTCGACGGCCAGGGCAAGCTGACCTGGCGCGGCGAGATGTGGCGCGATTACGCCGGCAACCTCTACCCCACGCACGACTTGGGACCCGTGGCCAGGTGCCTGGGGATCAACCGGGGCGACCGGCTGGTCTCGCTGGTGGCTATCCAGACGCGGTCCGACGCCATCTACGATTATGTCAACAAGCGCTTCCCGGCCGACCACCCGGCTCGCAAGATACGCTTCAAGATGGCCGACTCGACCAGCGTGCTGATCCGCACCGCCAAGGACGTGCTCATCGACCAGCGTTGCGACATGTGTTCGGCCCGACCGGCCTTCGGCGCCTACCATGCCGTGCAGGGCGTCAAGGGCTGCTACGACTCGCGGCTAAAAAGCATCTGGATCGAGGGCCGCTCGAAGGGACGCAAGTGGGACCCGCAAGACACCTACGCCAAGGAGTTCGAGCACCCACTCTGGAAAAGCCTGGCCGAGAAAGCCAAGGGCTCGGGGCACGGCGGGATCGACTTCCCCACGGTCTACTCTTTCCTCGAAGCCGTTCGCACCGGCGGCCCCTCGCCGGTCGACGTCTACGACGCGGCGGCCTGGAGTTCGATCATCGCCCTGTCGGGCAAGTCGCTGGCCGAGGGCGGCACCGTACAGGAAATTCCCGACTTCACCAAGGGAAAGTGGGAAACGCGAAAAGGGTAAGCGCCTGAGTCGAAAAAGGGGACCAGGTTTAATTTGTGCGAAGCACCCTTCGGGCCGTTCCGGCAAATTAAACCTGGTCCCTTTTTCGGCCTGTAACATACCGTGGCAAAACTGGAACGAAGTCCTCGCTAATCACTATTCAAGCTCTGACCCCAAACACCCACAAAGTCAACCACCTTCGCTCTCCCCACCACCCAGCCCCGTCCAAATCGGACGACGCTAGCCGCTAGCATTTCGCAAGGTTACGATCAAGGCCCTATCAGGTCGTAGTTAATTTACCCAGAGTTCGGCAAAATAAGTCATTTTCACGAACTCGACAGTGCCATTCAGCT
>JAUWJC010000121.1 GCA_030607895.1 Pirellulales bacterium | reverse complement strand
CGTGTACAGCCGGGGCGGGACCGTCTTCAACGCCGCCAGCACCGATTGGGCCTTTGGGCTCGTGACTCGCGCCCCGGTCGTCGAGCGCATCTTCCGTAACGTCCTCGACCGTTTATCAAAGTAGCCATGAAATACCGAATTTAGCCGGCGGGCTTGCCCGCCGCGCGTTCGTTCACGGCGGGCAAGCCCGCCGGCTAAACGAAACTCGGTTCGACCGGGGACAACGTCGTTTACTTAGGAGCCTATGATGATGCGACAAATGATGATGCGAAAAACGTTCATGTCCATATGCCTGCTGCTTGCCTGCAATTGGGCAATCTCATTCGGCGCCGACTTTGTCGACCCGTACAAATCGAAACCGCTTCTGTCGCCCAAGGAAGCGCTCGAGGCGCTTGTTCCACGGCCCGGCTTCAAGGTCGAGCAGGTGGCGGCCGAGCCGTTGGTGATGGACCCGGTGGATATCGCCTTCGGCCCGGACGGCAAGCTCTGGGTAGTCGAGATGGCCGATTACCCCTTGGGCATGGACGACAAGGGAAAGCACGGCGGCCGGGTCCGCTATTTGGAAGACACCGACGGCGACGGCCGATATGACAAATCGACCCTGTTTCTGGAGAACCTGGGTTTTCCCAACGGTGTGATGCCGTGGCGCAAAGGAGTGCTGATTACCTGCGCGCCCGAGATATTCTATGCCGAAGACACCGACGGCGACGGAAAGGCCGACGTTCGGCGGCCGTTGTACGCCGGGTTCGGCGAGTGCAACCAGCAGCACCGCGTGAACCACCTGCGCTTCGGGCTCGACAACTGGGTCTACGTAGCCAACGGCGACGGTGGAGTAGGCACCAGCGGGATGATCAAGTCGACCAAAACCGGCCAGGCCGTCGAGTACCGCGGCCGCGATTTGCGGCTTCGGCCCGACGAAGGCTCCATCGACGTTGTCACCGGCCAGGCGCAGTTCGGCCGCGTTCGCGATGACTGGGGTAATTGGTGCGGCTGCAACAACAACGACCCGGGCTGGCTCTACGCAATCAACGACTACTACATCCGGCGGAACCCCCATCTACCGGCTCCGGTCGGCAAGGTGAGTGTCTCGACCGGCCGGACGGCCTACCCGGCGGGCCAGGTGATTGCCTCGCGTACGATCGACCAAGTGCTTCCCCCGCCGTGTCAGCCCGGCCGGTTCACCTCGCTGGGCGGCATAACGGTCTACCGCGACGAGTTGTTCGGCCCCACCTTCAACGGCAATCTTCTAACAAGCGATTCGGTGTTCGGCGTAGTCCACCGCCTGGTGCTTCGGCCGGATGGTGTTTTGATTCGGGGCGATCGTGCTCCGGACGAACAGCAATCGGAATTCCTCGCCTCGAAGGACCCCTGGTTTCGGCCGGCTACTCTGCGAACCGGCCCGGATGGTGCACTCTACGTGGTCGACATGTACCGAACCGTGATCGAACACCCACAGTGGATCTACGGCGGCATGGATAAGCTGATCGACCTGCGTGGCGGACACGAGAAAGGCCGTATCTATCGCGTCTTTCCGAAAAACACAAAACCGCGGACCGTCCCGCGGCTCGACCGGCTGGACACGGCCGGATTGGTCGGTGCGTTGGATAGCCCCAACGGTTGGCAGCGTGACATGGCCCAGCGGATGCTCATTTGGCGGGCGGATACCAGTGCCGTCGGGCCGTTGGAAAAGATGGTTGCCGACAACACCCGGGCACTGGCCCGACTGCACGCGCTATGCACACTCGACGGCCTGAAGGCACTGAAGGCGGCGACGGTTCTGACGGCGTTGTCCGACCGACATCCGGGCGTTCGCCGCCACGCGATCCGGCTGAGCGAGCCGCTTCTGGCTTCCACTCCCGCCTTGGGAGAAGCATTGCTGAAGATGGCCGACGATCTCGATCCGCAGGTGCGCATGCAACTGGCGTACAGCCTTGGTGAGTGGAACGATCCCCGGGCAGGCCGGCTGCTGGGGCAATTGGCCGTCCGGCACGCGAACGATCCTTACCTGACTGCCGCCGTAATGAGTTCCGCCGTGGGGCATTTGGAGCAGGTGATCGCCGAAGTCCTGCCCGACGCAAGCAAGGCCCGCGAGCGGGCTCAGTCCGTCAGCAAGCTGATCAGTCTAGCCATGGCCTTGAAGAAGCGACACGTCGTCGCCAACGAGCTTGGCAAGATCACGGCCAGGCCGAACAGCGGTTACGCCAACTGGCAGTACGAAGTAATGGCACAACTGCTCGACGGCCTCGATCAGCAGGGGATGTCGCTGGAGGGATTCGCGGACGGCACCGAGCCGGGGATTAGGAAAGCCCTCGAGCAGGTTTCCGGGCTGTTCGCGGCCGCACGCGAGTTGGCCGGCAACGAAAAGGCGCCTCTGGCCGGTCGGACGGCCGCCGTGCGGATTCTCGGCCGCGGCCTCGCCAAGCAGGACGAGGACCTGGAAAGGCTCGTCGATCTGCTCGTGCCGCAAACGCCCATCGAATTGCAGTTGGCGGTTGTCGACAGCCTCGGCCGGCTCCGGCGGGAGGAAGTACCGAAGCTCCTTGTGGAAGGCTGGTCGGGCCAGGGCCCACGAGTGCATAACGCCGTGATCGACACCCTCATCAGCCGGCAACAGTGGGTCGGCAACCTGCTCGATCTGTTGGAAGCCAGGCCGAGCGTGGCCGCCAAGCTCGACGCCAAGCGCCGCGATATCCTCTTGAGATATCCCGACAAGCCGACCAAGAAGCGGGCTGAAAAAGTGCTCGGCGCGGTGGTGGGCGGAGCGGCCGAGATTCAGAAGACTCTGGCGAAATACAAGCCCGTCCTCAAAATGACCGGCGACCCGGTCCGCGGCAAAGAACTCTATGTCGAAGCAACCTGCGCTGACTGCCACAAGCTGGGCGACGTGGGTACCGAGATCGGGCCCGACCTGAGAACACTCGTCGATAGATCGCCCGAGGCGATCCTGATAGCCAACATCGACCCGAACCGGGCCATGGAGGACAAGTACGGCGAGTACACGGCCGTCACCGCCGACGGCAAAACGCTTGCCGGCATGTTGATGGAGGAGACATCCAACAGCATCACGCTGGCCGACACGGCCGGCAAGCTGCACGTCGTTCTCCGCAAAAACCTCGAAGAGTTGGTCAGTAACGAACGCTCGCACATGCCGGAAGGCCTCGAAGGCAAGCTCGACTTGCAGCAAATGGCCGACGTGATCGCCTTTGTCATCAAGGAAACGAAGCCGGCGGCGGAGCCGGTTGCTCCCGCACCCAAGCAACTTGCCGTGCATAAAAGCGAGTTGGTCAGGCCGGAAGATGACGGTTCCTATCGTCTTTTGGCACGCAAGTCGGAAATCCACGGCCGGAAGATACGCTTCAACCAGGAATTGAACATCCTCGCCTGGTACAAGGATGCGCCCGACGATCACGTGTCCTGGTTGGTCGAAGTGCCCAAGGCGGGCAAGTTCGACGTCTACCTGGAATGGGCCCAGATTGACGACTATGCCGGCAACCCGTTCGCCGTGGAAGTCGAAGGAAGCTCAAGCCGCATCACGGGCAACCTGCCCAGCACGGGTGGCTGGAACAGTTATCGGCGCGAGAAGTTCGGCACGCTGCAACTCGGCGCCGGCAAGCAGCGCGTGGTATTGCGACCCAACGGGCCGATGAAGGCCGAGTTGTCGGACCTTCGCGAAATCTGCCTTGCCCCGGTCGGCTCGACGCAGCCGGCCGAAAAGAAGGCCCCGGCAAAGAAACCCACTCAACCCAAAGTCAAGGTCGTAAAACCGGCGGCCGACGGCTCGCTTAGCCTGCATTCGAAGCTTGGCCGTGGCGTGGGCCCGACGATCAAGTATATCCCCAAACAAAACGCCTTCGGGTACTGGACCGCCAAGGACCATGCCGTTTGGCTGGTCGACGTGCCGAAGCCGGGTAAATACGAGATGTGGCTCATCTGGGCTCTGCCCGACAAGTACGCCGGCAGCCCATTCGCCCTCGTAGCCGGTTCCAAAAGCGTGACGGGCGTCATCCCCTCAAGCGGCGGTTGGACCACCTGGGGAAAGAAGAAGTACGGCACAATCGAACTGAAAGCCGGTCGGCAGGAGATCGTCCTGCGACCCAACGGCCCGATGAAGTTCGAGTTGTGCGACATGCGCGAGGTGCTTCTGGTGCCGGTTGCACCGGCGAAGTAGTTTCCGTTGTGCAAACTCGTCTGCCGGGTCGCTTTGCTACTTGCGGCCGAGTATCACCGGCAGCACAATCTGAGAGGCGTGCTCACGGTCGTGATAGATGGTATTGATCGCCGTCAGTACCAGCCGATTGTCGCCCAGCGGCTCGCCGCTGTTGGGGTTCACGTCGAAGCGAGGGAAGTTGCTGCTTGATATGTCCACGCGAATGCGATGCCCCTTCTTGAAAACGTTCGACGTGGGATAGAGCTTGATAGTGAACGGGTAGATCGTGCCCGGCTTCATCAGCTTCTCTTCCTTGAGCGAATCCCGGAACCGGGCGCGGACGATGCCGTCGCCTATGTTCAGGTCGAACCCGCCGGGAAAGTCACTGCTGGGTGGGTAGACATCGAGTAGCTTGGCCGTGAAATCGGTGTCCGACGCCGAGGACGACGCCCAGAGCTTCACCTCGATCTCGCCGGTCACCTCAATGTCGTTGGCCAGCGGCTTGGTCTGGAATACCAGTATGTCGTTTCGGGCGGAAAGCGGAATGGGCTCCGTCCAGTTCCAGATGTGCTTGCCGCCCCACTGGTTCCAGGCCCCTTGCAGCATGATGCCGCCGCCGGAAGAGATGTTGCCCCCGATTGTCGGAACGGGGCTGTTCGGATCGAACATGAAGCTGGTCGATGAACGCGTTGGCCCGGGCCGGTTCTGCGACAATTCTCCGCTTTCTTGAAGGTAGAAGTTCGTGTACTTCGTTCGGGCAAGCGGCCACTCGTTCTCGTCACGCCAAAAGCCGCCGTGATTGAGCTTTTCGTCGGCTGTCTTCCGGCCATCGCCGGTGCCCATCACGAAAATCCGCACCTTGGTGGCGAATGGGGCCTTCTTGCCCACCTTGTTCTCGATCCCCTTCAGCCAGTGGTCGTACCACTCGAGCCGCCAGGCCAACGGGTCGGTAATCGCCGCGTCCTTGCCGAAGCTAACCTGCCCGTGAGACGACCGGCCTTGCGCGCCGTGAATCCACGGCCCCATAATCAGGTACACGGGGCCCTTGATCTTCTTGCCAAGCGCCATGTAGTTGGCCGTGGTGTTGCCGCCCCAGGAATCGTACCAACCGCCGACCAGGTAGACCGGGATGTCTTTGTATTGATCGGCGTAGTCGATGATGTTGTTCTGCTTCCAGAAATCGTCGTTGGCACCGTGCTTCATTGCCTCGACGAGCCAATACTCATACTCCGGACAATGCTTAAGTGGCGTGGTGCCGCGGCGCAACGGCAGATTAAGCAGGTACGAACGACGGCTCTCGCTCAGCGCTTTGAGCATGGCGGCGGTTGCCGGATCGCGGGTCTGACGGCTGCCTTTTGTGCCGGCGATCGACATGATCCAGTTCCAGAACCGCAACTCGAACGCCCCGGCGTTCCGCATACTCGCGTAACCCAAGTTCGACATCGCGTCGACCGGAATCACGGTGACCAGTCCGGGTGGCTTCGCCATGGCCATTGCATGTTGCGTGCCACCGACGTAGGACGTGCCGATCATTCCGAACTTGCCGTCCGACCAGGGTTGCTTGATGATCCATTTGGCCGTGTCGAAGCCGTCCGGCCCGTCGTCGGTGAGCATGTGCCAGACGCCTTCCGACTTGTAGCGGCCTCGCGTATCCTGAGCGACGAATACATAACCACGCGCCGCGTAGTACTTCCCATTGCCGCCCGCGCCGTTCTTGTTGTACGGACGCCGGTCCAAAATTGTCGGTAGTCTGGCCTCAATCGGCTTGCCATCCTTGGTCGGGCGGTAGACATCCGTTGCAAGCTTCACGCCGTCCCGCATCGGAACCATTACGTCCTTCTCGACAACGACCTCATACTTGGTCTCCGCCGCAAGCGTCCATCCCACGTGCCCAAGCAGCAGGGCAACGGTCAACGCACGCACCATCATCCTCGAAACGATATCCTTCGCGTTCATTCGCGTTTCCTCCAATCGCGTAATCCACTATCAGACGGGCGGCGCCCGATACAGGTTCGTCACGCGGAGCGTGACGAGTACAGTCGGCGGGGTGAACCGCCAGACTACTTCAACTCCTTAATGCGGATGTTCCGCCAGCGGACCCAGGCGGGCGAGTCGCCCCGGAAGCTATGCACTTGCAGCCCGATGAACCCGGTCTTGGTCGTCGAGTCGGTCAGGTTCGCAACCGGCACTCCATTTACCCAGGTCTTGATCGAATCGCCTTTGCAGACGACGCGGTACTTGTTCCAATCGTCGTTCTTGAAAGCCTTGTGCGTCGGTGGATTGGTTCCCTGCTTGTCCAGCCAGCAGTTGCGACGCGCTTCGTCGTAGATGTAGCCTGCCGTGCCGTTGGTGGCAATCTCGACCTGGTAGCCATGCACGCGGCCGTTCTTGTAGTCCTTGAAGCTGTTGCTGCGGATTTGGCAACCGGAATTGAGCCGCGGATCGACCTTCACCTCGAACTCCAACTCGAAGTCGCCATAGTGCTTCTTGGTGCAGAGGAACGAGTTGGGGCTTCCCGCCTTGGTGGTGCCGAGGATCGTGCCGTCGTCCACTTTGTACGGCGCGGTGCCGTTGATCTGCTCCCATCCGTCAAGTGTCTTGCCGTCGAACAGGCTGACCCAGCCGCCGCTATCGGCGGCAGGGCAAACGGCCCCCCCAAACGCCACGGCAATTGCCGCCGTCAGGATGCCGGTCAACATGAAGTGGTAACGTCTCATCGGTAGTTCCTCCTGTGCAGGTAACGCAACTTGCCCGGCTACGTCGCCAGAGCTTACGTCCACTAGCTTATCAGGAATCCACCCAAGACTCAAATCCCCAGGCGCGGAACCCGGCCGGAAGATCAAGAAAATGCCCAAATCTCATGCCAACCGGGCAAAGCCGGCGTGCCGCACGGGCGTGCCGAGTCGCCGGGCGGCGTCGCCGGTGCGAATGGCCTCGGACAACTCGGCGAAAATCTCGTCCGCGGCAGACAGATATCGCTCGACATGTTGTTGGGTGTGGGCCAGGCTGACGTAGAAGTTGGCACCGGCCAGAATGCCCCGCTCCAACATCCGCACGGTCAGCAGCGTCTGAAGTACCAAGGTGTCGGGATGGTCGAACGCGATGGTGTTCAGCGCCGGGTGGCCGCTACAAGTCAGGGCGACGCCATGCCGGGCGGCGATTTCCAGCAGGCCCTCGCGCAGGGCGGTCCCGATGACCGCCGTGTGGCCCGGCACGTCCACCTGCTGCATCTTGCGGATGGTGGCCAGTGCCGCGGTCGGCCCGACACCTTCCGTCCAATAGGTGCTCGATATGAACGAATCCTGCGCCGCCTGCATCGTGTCCGCCCGGCCGATTATGGCGGCCATTGGATGCCCGTTGCCGATCGCCTTGGCAAAGACGGCCATGTCCGGCTCGACGCCGTACAGCAAATGCGCGCCACCCAACGCAAGCCGCCAGCCGACTGTAATCTCGTCCAGCACGAGTACCGCCCCCGCCCGATCGCACAACTCGCGCACACCTTCCAGGAAACCGGGCCGTGGATGAACCGCCCGGGTTGGTTCCATGACAACTGCCGCCAGCTTGGTGCCATGCTCGCGGACAATTGCCGCCAGTTGGTCGATGTCATTGTATCCGAAAGGCAGCGCCGTACCGGCCAATTGCGACGGCACTCCGCCGGGCTCCAACCCCGGCAGGAGGTGCCCGGCAAGAGGGTCCGACTCGCCGGATACCAGGTTGGCCGCCAGGTACCAATCGTGCCATCCGTGGTAGCCGCAAAAGGCGACCAGGTCACGTCCCGTTTTGGCCCGGGCGATGCGAACGGCCACTGCCATGGCCTCGCCGCCGGTCCGCGCGTAGCGGACGTTCCGGGCCCAAGGGTGCAACTCGATGAGCAGTTCGGCCAGTTCGATCTCCTCGGGGCTGTTCAGCGTACACATCGACCCGGCCTCGATCCGCCGGACCACGGCGGCAGTCACGTCCGGATCGTTGTATCCCAACAGGCACGATCCAACACCCATGATCGACATATCGATGTATTGCCGACCGTCCAGATCGACCACTTCGCACCCGTGCGCCTCGCGATAGTATCCCGGCCACCGCTGGGGCGCGAACATCTCGGGCCGCTTGCTAAGCAGTTGCGTCCCGCCGGGAATGAGTTTCTTGGCCTGCTGATATAGAACCTGGACTCGGTTGGAATCCATCTATTTATCCTCCCTCTTGACGCCGCTTGGAACCGGACCGTATCGGTCCGGTATTCCGTTCCAGCCCCAGGCCGCATTGCGTAACCCGCAATCATATCAAGAAACCGAAAAAGGGACCAGGTTTAATTTGCCGGAACGGCCCGAAGGGTGCTTCGCACAAATTAAACCTGGTCCCTTTTTCGGTTCGGAGAACAAAATCACCACGGCCTATGGAATTAACAGCGACGCGACCTATATAATGGCGGGCGTACACAGCCACCATCCGGGCGGCGCCAGCTTTACCTTCGCCGACGGACATGTCTTATTCCTCGGCGAGACGATCGACCAGAAGGTGCTCGACTCGCTTACAACCCGGGATGGCGGCGAGGTCATCGACGCGACGGGGTACTGAACAACTCAAAGCAAGAGCGATTGAATCCAACGAACAACAAGAGCCACGGATAAAACACGGATAGAGAGAACAAGACGCCCTTGGACTACTTCAATTCAATCCGTGTTCCATCCGTGTTTCATCCGTGGCCAAGAAACCACGCTGAACGGTTGCCAGAAGGTATGGCAGCGACACTACTTTCAGAAAAGGAGAATCTCCAATGACGCTTCGACTCGTATTGGCCTTTGCCCTGACGGGCGCGATGTGCTTGGGCATCCCGGCGGCCGAGCCGATCGAGATCGGTTCACGGCTCGAACCGCTGGTTGACGACTTCCTGATCGACACGATGACCGGTGCCCGGTTGGTGCTGGGCAAGCCTACGCCGCGCAAAGTGGCCGTCGTCCACAACGCACCCTGGGAAGGGAGCACTTGCTGCTATCACACGGTCTTTCAGGACGGCAACATCTACCGCATGTACTACCGCGGCTCCGACCACAACAAGAAAAACACGCACCAGTTGGTCTGTTACGCCGAGAGCCCCGACGGCATCCACTGGAAGAAACCCAAACTCGAGCTTTGCGAGTGGGCCGGGTCGAAGGAGAATAATATCATTTGGACGGGCGTCGGCTCGCATAACTTCGCACCGTTCAAGGACACCAACCCGGCTTGCAAACCGGACGAGAAATACAAGGCGCTGGGTGGCGGCAAGGGTGGGCTGATCGTCTTCAAGTCGCCCGACGGTATTCACTGGACGCTGGTGAGCGACAAGCCGGTGATTACCAAGGGGGCGTTCGATTCGCAGAACCAGGCGTTTTGGGACGAGACTCGCGGTTGCTACGTCGAGTTTCATCGCGGGTTCAAAAAGGGCGTGCGCGACATCATGACCT
>JAUWJC010000428.1 GCA_030607895.1 Pirellulales bacterium | reverse complement strand
CTTGCCCGGAGAAAACAAGCCATTTGAGTTGGGCAGGCACTGCTTGCGGGCTTTCCGAATTAGACAAGTGTCCCGCAAGCAGTGTCGTTATGCAAGTTCAACGCTCACGGGAAGTTCCGCAAGCAGTGGCACACCGGCCGCTTTCCAGGAGTTTGCACCTAAAAACGGAAGAGCCACTTCGGTCGGCGGAGGATGTTCCGCCGGGGCCGGTCCACCAGCAGTCCATCGAGCACCGACTGGACACGGGAGAGTTCCGTGGCCATGTGCTGCCGCAGTCCCTGGTTGTCGCGCAACTGCTGCGGCTCGACGCCGCGCACGATCCGCTGGGCGTCGGCAACCAGATTGTCGAGCTGCTCGTTGCTGCGGACGTTCAGTTCGCGGAACCGCTCGAAAAACTCGGTCAGGTTGCCCACGGCCGAATCGCGGAAGATTGTGGGCTTGCCGTCCTCCTGGCCCGAGAGTCGCTCCGTCAGGGGGGAGACCAGCTTGGCCAACTCGGCGGTAAACGCCTCTTCGGCTAGCCGGACCGCCTCGTTGAAGCAATCTTGAATCCGCTGGCACTCCTGCTCGTAGAGTTGCGGATTCAGTTGACGGAGGTAGTCGGGCGGTTCGACGCTGGGAAAATCCCACTGGACGCCGAATGCTGCACGGAGTGAGGTGGGACACGGGGCACCCTGATGGACGTTAGGCCCGCCACCGACCAACTGCTACTCGGCAACACGCCGGGGTGTGTGCCGCGCGCCAAATTGGCGGCCGAATCCAGCGATTGAGCTGGTCAATTGTCAGTCTTCTCAGGTGTCCGCGATGCCCGGCGTTTCAAGGTCCGTAGATCACGGCGGGGGTGGGACCAAGCGCGATCAACTGCCGCTTTAACCAACTTGAGCGCGGCCTGATAACCCGCGTCGCGGCAGTCGCGGTAAACAACCTCTCGGCACTTGGCGGTGCCACCGACGGTGTCGGCCAACGAGGCGGTGAGGAACAGGCTTCGCTCCGGCCGGCGGACGTCGATCCAGTCGGTCCGGGAGACCTCTTCTGGTTTGTGGCAGGCCGCACACCGCTTGGCATGCACAGCGGACAATTGCTCGACAAGTTTGCGGTCGCCCGCCAGGTCGTACGGCGGCGCGGGTTGCCGCTTGTTGACAAAGCCGTCGTGGTACGGGGCGTTGGCGTCGATCCAGGTGACCAGCCGCAGCCATTCGTCGTCGCTCAACCGCACGCGCTTGCTACACGGACCTTCGCGGAGCGAGCGGACCAGTTTACTGCGATGCGAGCCGAATGCCAGAGGTTGTGTCACGCTCGCGTCACCGTTGACCGGGGCCCAGGCCACAAGGCGGTTCTTGATGATGGTGTTGAACGCGTTGTTGAACCCGTAGCCGGGGACGCGGCCGCCGGGCGTGAGTCCCGCGGAAAAGTCCAGCCCCATGGCGGGCGAGAGTCCGCTGTGACATCGCACGCAGTGCCGATCGAAGACCGGCTGGACGTCGCGGAGGAAGTTGACCGGCCGATCGCCCCACGGCGGCGGCCGCGGATCGGACGGTTCTCGGAGCAATGCGAGCGGGAACCGTTGCACGGTGGGTGGGGCCTCGGCCCGGGTCTCGTGGCACCCGACGCACGCACGCCGCTCACCCGGCTGAAAGCTGATGAACGACCGCATCCGCCGCAGCTCCATGTGGTTTTCGTCGAGCAGTTGGAAGTACACCGGCGTATCGACCGGCACGCGGAAGTGCGCGCTGCCGTCCGGATCGATGGGTACCTCACCCAGGATGCGGACCGGCGTCCAGTTGTTGGGCTGGGCCTTTTCGGTGTACCGCTGCCCGCCATAGGTATTGTCGTAGGGCCATTGGAGCCGGTGGGCAATGCGGAGGTACTTCGCCTGTCCCGGCTTGATGCCGGGCACGCCGTGCGTAACATCGGATACCGAGCAGACAGCGTGTTGCTGGGACAGGTCGGTCGCATCCCTGATGACTGGCGGCTTCGGACGGGGCACCAGCGGAATCGGGATGAAACACGAGATGTTCGGGTCACGGTAGATCAGCTCCTTGTTGCCAAACACGTCGATCAGGTAGATCGCGTACCCGGTCGCGTCGGTTTGAAGGTTGGCGTACGTGTACGACACCAAGAAGTATTTCTCCGAGAGCGGCCACGGGGTCATGTAGTAGCCGGCGTTGTCGCACACGCCGCCTTCCGGAACGGGCGTACCCGACATGCCGCCTTCAGGCGTACCCGACATGCCGCCTTCAGGCGGATGGACACCGGGCGTGACGATGCCGATGCCTCGTGGGTCGTTCAGGCCGACGCTGGGCGTGATGATCACAACCGGCCCGGCCGCCAGCGTGTGATGGCCGGTGGCGATCGCCACTAACCGGCTGGTGGCGGTGCCGGGGATCGACCGCATGTCTTCCAGGGCCCAGGGGTTGTTCATGTGCTGCTTGAACAGGGCGTCGGCCCCGGTTCCGTCCGGCCGCACGTACCAAATGCTTTGGACGTGGGCCCAGCCGCGTTCCTGGTACTCCCAGCGGGTGTAGCCGATCGAGCCGTCGGCGAGTGTGTGCGGCAGGTAGTCGCCGTCCTTGGTCGCGCTCAGCCGCCGGATACTGCTTCCGTCGGGCCGCATCACGTAAATGTTGCAAGATGTCTCGTCAATGTTGCAAGATGTCTGTCGTACTCGTTGCACTGGAGCGAGCAGCCGCACCGCTCGGAGACGAACGCCACATCACCGCTGGGCAGGTACGTGGGGTCCAGATCGCTCCAGTCATTGCTGTCGGTGAGTTGACGAAGGTTTGTGCCGTCGATGCCGATCTCGAAGATATGTGTGGGTTCTTCGCTGATTCGCAACTGGAAATTCACCGGTCGGCCGCGATCACTCGGGCCCTGAGGGGTCTGGGCCTTTGCGTAGCCGAAGACCACGCGATCGGCGTCGTACCACAGGTCCATGCCATGCAAGTGCCCGGGGCCGAGTTGCCCGTTGATGACGTTGCGGACTCGCGGCTCGCCTTCCGGCCCGGCGAACGTAACGACGCAAATGTCGCCGCCCGGCTTGGAGACCCACGGCATGTGGTTCAGACACACATCGGGATACGTGTCCTGCGTGAAGCGTTTGCAGATGATCAGCTTGTCGAAGTCCATGAGCGGGTTGGCCAGCGCCAGCCCCCGGACGGCCCAACGGGCCTTTAGGTATAGCTCGCGGTGCTGTTCGAGGGGCGCATCTTCGGCGAGCGCGGTCAACTCACGGCTGAGGGCGTCGAGCTTGCCGACAAACGGCCGGGTGTCGGCGCCCATCACCTGGATGTCCGCGGCCAGCCGCCGACCGCGCTCGATCACCCCGGCCGTATGGAACTTGCCGGCATAGTTGATCCCGGCGGGTTGCCGCGACCGCACCTTCGCCGTGGACCATTGGCTGATGCTGCTCTGATCGGCGGGTTGGCCGAGGGCCAGGTTCTTCTTCGGATCGCCGGGTAAGTAGATCTCCACTTCGTCGAGATGAAACCAAATCGGCTGCCGGCTGGGGATTTGCAGTCGGACGAACCGGGCTTTGAGCTCGCCCGCCCGGAATGTGACTTCGAGCGGCTTAGCCCCCGAGATGCCGCCGAAGTGATTTCCTCGGTTGTCGTACCGCTGCGTCCACTTGTTGCCATCGTTGGAAGTGAGGATCAGCAGGTTGTCGGCGTTGTGCAGGCCCGGCTTGTAGTCGAGCCGGTTGTAAACGACGATCCGGGCGATCGGCACGGACTCGCCCAGATCAACCTGCCACCAGGGATTCGGCTCCCTGTCGGTGTGAAAGGCATATTTGCCGTTCTTCACGCCGTCGACCGCCCCGGCGGCGTCCTGCCACGTTTCAACGGCCCCGTGGCGTTGTCGAGCGTGTTTGGGCGGCGAGGACCCCGCCTTCACCTGCCGGAGGTAGTCGGCTTCGACCAGCTCGCGCATCAACTGGGCGAACGTTATCGACGGGAATACGAAGACGATGACCGTCGCTAGCGAGACGTCGAGGTAAATGCGTCGCATCTTGGCATCCTCCCAATACCACAGTTTAGCCGTGAGGTGGCGCCGAATTGCCGGACACTCCAAGTGCTTATTCTAGCCGCTATACTGAGTAGCGAAGGAGTGCGCCATGACCGGAAAATCGAGTCGCAGGAAGAGTCGTACGGGGCGTCGTATTTACAG
>JAUWJC010000315.1 GCA_030607895.1 Pirellulales bacterium | reverse complement strand
CAATCGGCGAGGCGCATCGGCGTTACACGCGACGGATCAATTTTCGCGAGCAATGGCGGGGGCATCTTTGGCAAGAACGCTTCGCATCGTTCGTGCTTGACAAGCCCCACCTGCTGGCGGCGCTGGCGAAGAATTGGCGACGACTCCTGAGCGGCGCGGCCACCAAAGAACAGATCAAGGCGTTCCGCGAACACGAAAGAACCGGCCGAGCCCTGGGCGACGACGATTTTCAAAAACGCTTAGAGAAGAAGCTGGGCCGCGTCCTAAGACGCCAGAAACCCGGCCCGAAGAAAACCGGATGAAATAATTAAGTATACTGTCCCCGGAACCCGGGAACCCGAACCCCGGAACCCGGAACCCCTCGACCCGCAAAAAATGTTTACCGCTGTTCAGCTTTCGGGATCGACAGCTCGTAAATTCGCGTAACGTTCTCGGGCAACGTTCGTTTGAACGACGTAACGTTCCGACCGATGACCTCGCCGGTGAGTGCGTTGCATACCGTGCGTGCGGCGGGCAACATGATCTGTTTCTCGCCCGACGTACTGGTGTGTAGCATGAGGTAACTCGTGTTGACCGTGCATGTGTCGCCCGACTTGCAGTAGACATGTACACCGGCGTACTCGCAGAGGCCGGTCAACAGCTTGCGGTCCAGCGGCATCAGGCAGTAAACGGAGCGCCAGTTGTCGAACTCCCTGACCGCCAGCGCCGGGCCGAACTCGGTCTGGCCCAATACGTCGGCCTTCGGGTCGGCGACCTTGAACAGGGGGCCGATCTTGTACTGGGGAGACTCCGTAAAGTATCGGGTGATGGGCGAGGGTTTCGCGGTGGGGGTCATCCGCAACTCGCGTTCGCTCTTCGAGCATTCGATGCTCATGCCGGTAAGTTTGGCCATGGTGTCGGCCGAGAAGCCGTCGGGCGATATGTAGCCCGGCGCGTAGCACCAAACGGCGACCGCGTTGTTCCGGCGGACCTTGCGAGCGATTGCCTGACGAGTCTTCTCGTCGGCGTAGAACTGGTTCATGAAGATATAGAGTTTGTAGTCGGGCATTTTTGGGTTGTCGAGGTCCTGGGGCATGTAGACGTCGAACGCCGCGCCCATCCGCCCGGCCTCGCAGTAGGTTCCGCTGTAATAGAGATTGCGGCGGAACGGCGACGAACGGTATCGATGGTAGTACATGCTCTTGATGTCGTAGATCAGCGCCACTTGGGCGACCGATTCACGGTTTTTCCCAAGCGCCCGGTCGGCTACTTGTTTCAACTCGGCGATGCGCTGCATTATTTCCTGCTGATGGAACATGTGATATCCGACCAGATTAAACCACCACTGGGCCGTATTCCTGGTCAGAGCCAGACCGACGGCCCGCTCGATCACCGAGAGGGTTTCGGCCAGGTTCTTCGTTCGCCCTGCCATGTCCTTCTCGTAGAAGTGTGTTCGCATGTCGTTCTCGTAGAGCAGCAATTTGCCATCCAGCGCGGCCGTGCCGCCAAATCCGTTGATCATCAGTCCGGTGGCTCCCACTCCTCGATAGGCGTGCGAGTAGGTGGGCATGTTGATGAAGAAGTCGATCCACTTCGACTTGCAGGTAATCTCGTAGGCCGAGTAGCCCGAGTTGGCGCCCTCGCCGAGCGGCCCGAGCAGGGCGTAACCGTGGTAGATGCCAACGATCCGATCCGGTCCGGCCGTCTCCTTTATCGCGCGGCAGGTGGACGTAACGCAGTGTGCCGTCCGCTCGTTGATGTAGTGGCAGAAATCGAAAATACGCTTCGCCCGCTCGGGATCGCGAAAGTCGAAATGCTCGGAGTCCAGGCGTTCTTCGGGCGTCGGAACCTGGGCGCTGTCGAAGGTGACCTGATCGTCCTTCCACGCTTTGCGCAACGCGTCGAGCTTGCCGCCGTACTTCGTCCTCAACCAACCCTGAAAGTTCTTCTGCGTCACGGAAGAATAGCCGGTCAGCCCGTTGTGGCAGGCTGGCCAGTACCACTCGCACGCGCCCCCGCCGCCCGGCAGATAGCCGATAACGTGGCCTGCGTAGTCGCTCGACTCGATGTGCTTGACGAACCGGCGCATCATGGCCAGCGAGTCGTCGAGCCATTTGTCGGACGACATGGGCGCGTGGCCGTGCCAGGTTTTCAGCGTCCATTTGCCGCCGATGCCCTGGTAGTACTTCTCCTTATGCTCCGGATGCTGCTTGTACCACCAGCCCGGTGCGCCCAGGTAGACCATGACCACGATCCGCGCACGGGGATGGACCTTAATGATGTCGTGGCAGACATTGTCGACGTGGTCGAAATTGTACTCACCCGGCCCCGGCCAGAAGTTGTGGGCGTACATCGCACCGGTCGTCACGATCTCGATGTCGGCGGCCGCGAAGTCCTCCATGGCGCGGCAGAACTTGTGTTGTCGCTCGGGGTCGGTGTACCGAGGTCTGGGATGAAAAACCAGCGGCGCCTGGGGCTCGTCGTCGGTGAATATGGTCAGCGCGCCGCCCAGCGGCCGGATACGGCAACGACTCGGCTTGCCGCTGAGCGTGTCCTTGGGAAGATGCTCCAGGTACTTCTTGGTGATCGGAAGCGTTCGCTCGAAGTGGGGGTCGAACTCCTCGCCGAACCCGAGGTAGTGGTACGATTTCTTCAACCCGATCGCCTCGCCCGGGTAGTCGTCCTTCTCCTCCTGGTAGATACCGGCGACCTGTTCGGCACTAAGCGCCGTGTCGTAGAGACGCAGATCATCGAGCAGCATGTTGGCCGTTTCGCGATTGGTGTCCTTACCTGAAATCCGCTTGACACCGATGTAGAACGGCCTGTCGTTGGGTCGCAGTTGCTCCTTCGTCTTCATCCGGGCGGTCGGCTTGCCGTTGATGTACACGGTCGTCTCGCCCCGGTCGAAGGTCGCCGCGACGTGCGTCCAGCGCCCGATCCTGATTCTCGGCTCGGCACCCTCAAGCACCCAATCCGGCTTGCCGTAGGCGAAGGTGCTCCCGTATGCTTTTCCGTCAACGTACAAACCGTTTGCGGGGTGTCGGTAACAGAAGGCAGGCAAAAGTCCTCGGGCGGTGAACAGAAAATGGATCGGCTTGCCGATTTCTCCCTTGCAGAGGATCGGCGTGATGTCGTTGCCCGCCTTGAGTATCCAAGCGCTGACCGTGAGCCCTTGCTTCGCGATGGACACCTTCTGGTCGGCCGGAATGGTAATGCACGCCCCCTCGGCCAATCGCAACGCGCCGTGTTCGACGAGCATCGCGACGCCCTGCGACTTACAACGAACCTTGCCCGTCGTATCGACGATCTCCTGCTTGCCGTCGGCATCGCTGAAGTTAAAATGGAAGATGGGTTGTTCCGCCTTGCCAACCGCCGACTGACAGAGGAGTGCCGCCACCAACCCCATTGCCAAAGCCCGTCTTACGATCACGTTGCCGTTCATTTTCATACTCATGGGATTCTCCTTCTAGGGTCCTTCTGGTTAATCGGGACGACCCGCAAAAAATGTTTACAACGCGAACTCGTTGAGAGTGCTCTGATCGATCGGGCCCGTCGCCAGCAGGGCCCGACTGACCGGAGATTATATCAGGATTCCCTTGGATATCAAGGGTTTGCGGCGACGAAGGCACCGAACCAATACATAAGTCCAGAATGACGTTCGCCGGACCGGCCGGTTCGAATGCTCCAATTCCACCTTGAACAAGATACATGATGTGTCGGCACGCACGTGGGCCGTGATGATGTTGAGCGGCATGTCCAGGGACTCCTGGCGCGAACGGCTCGGAACCGCGTTGATCGAAAACATTGACTCCTCGCTCTACTGGTGCGACATGGGAGCATTCTACACCAAGTGGATGACGGATCATCGGGATGCCCAGCGTCCGAACGGCTACCTCGCCATGAGCGGCGGCCCTATCGCCTATGACTATTGGTCTCCCAATTGTGCCAAGAACGCCATCGTACTGGTGCCGTGGCTGATGTACCTCCATTACGGCGACCGGCAAGTCCTCGATGTGAACTATCCGGCCATCGAACGCTGGCTGAAACTCTGCGTCCCCAAGGACGACACCGGGCGGACCTGGCAGCCGCCGGACGACCACGGCCACGCTGAAGCCGGCTACGGCGATCACGGCCGGCCGACGGCCCGATGGTACGATCCGCATACCGGGGACCTGTTCGAAACGCTCCATACCATCGACTGCTTCCGCATGGCGAAGCAAATGGCCCGAACCCTGGGAAAAACGGCCGACGCCAAGCGGTATCGAGATATCCAGACGCGCCTTGCGGCCAAGTGCAATCGGGCTGAATTTCTCGACCGGGGCAAGGGACTGTACGGAGGCGGGGATCAGGGCTGTCATGCCCTGGCGGTCTGTCTGAATGTTGCGCCTCCGCCACTGCGCGAGAAGGTTGCACGGCATCTCATCAGTGACATCATGGAGACACGCTCCGGGCATTTGAATACCGGCTTCATCGGCACATGGTACCTGCTCAAGGCGCTTACGCTGCTCAACCGGCCCGACGTTGCGCTGCGCGTCATTACCAACAGTACACCTCCAAGTTGGGCTACCTTGCTGAAGCACCCTGATACGGCGCCCGATGAACTGACGCTTTTGCCGGAGTTCTTCGGCAAGGGAATGATTCCCCACCCGGGCTGGTGCAGCATGGGATTCTGGTGCTATCAAGCCCTGGGCGGCATTACGCCGGACCCCGAGCATCCCGGATTCGAGCGAGTGATCATCCGCCCGCGGATTGTGCCCGACCTGAACTGGGTCAAGGCCGAGTACGATTCCATTCGCGGCACGATTGCAAGCCACTGGACCTTCGAGAAGGGGCACTTCACGCTGACGGTGATCATCCCACCCAACACAACAGCCCTGCTATACGTTCCGGCAACAGACCCATCGCGCGTGAAGGCGCCCGGTGGCCCACTGGTGAAGTTCCAACGCATGGAGGGGGCATGCGCGTTGTATGAAATCTCTTCGGGGACGCATCGTTTCGAATCAGACTTGCCCAAATCTGCAAGGTAAAAGCTATGAAAAACGAGACTATAGCAAGGAAATCGGGTTGGACCTGGAACTGACACCGGATATTGCGGCGTCTCAGCCAATGCCAACATCAACCGGGAGAGACCTCCCTTCTATTTCACCCAAAATTCGGAAAACTCCTTTGCATTCCCCGCGATATTGCCCAGATTGCCAACAGTCACCCCGACATCGATGCTACAGTCTCCACAATTCCTGATATTGCAATTGGCCGCGCGGTGTGATACATTTGTCCACGTTGGAGCAGTATGCCGACGCTCATCAGGTCTTTGACAATTCGGTTGGTGCCCTCCGAACCCGAGGCCGAAAAAGGGACCAGGTTTAATTTGTGCGAAGCACCCTTCGGGCCGTTCCGGCAAATTAAACCTGGTCCCTTTTTCGGTCACTACGAACGGACGAATTGTTGGAT
>JAUWJC010000265.1 GCA_030607895.1 Pirellulales bacterium | reverse complement strand
TGCAAGTCGAAGTGGTTCGCCGGCTGGTCGACCTGGAAGAAACCGACCCGAGCATACTGGAGGACGTGGAGCAGGCGCTCCGATCGCGCCTCTCGGAGCAGGTCCCAATCGGACGCCGGCGAGTTGCCGGATTGCCGGCCGTGGCGGGCATCCTCAAGGCGTCGGCGCGGCGGACGGGCCTCGATATCCTCGACAATCTTGCGGCACGCGACCAGGAACTGGCCGAAAGGCTGAGCCCCCAACCGGTCGACTTTGACGATCTGGCCATGTTGGACAGCACCGCTTGGGCCGCCGTTGTCGAGGCAGCCGACCCGCAAGTGGTAACGCTTGCCCTGGTCGGTGTCCAAGCGGAATTGATCCAACAAGTTCTACACGATGTACCCCAATCACAAGCCGAGCGAGTCCGCTACAGCCTGAATCACTTGGAGCCGCTGCGGTTGAGCGACGTGGAGGAAGCCCAACGCCGGATTGCCGAGGTGGCTCGACGCCTGGCCGCAATCGCCCAAATAAAGTTGCCCTCCAGCGCGGCAGCATGACAACACACTGACCACTGATCACTGACCACTGACCACTACATATGTCAACGATCATCAGGGCCACCGATCGCAATGCGGGCGTCCATGCGGCCGCGTTCAATTTCGATGACATGGCTGTCCGGGCAGGTCAGTATCTCGATCAGGTGCGGGCCGAGGCCGCGGCAATGGTGGCCAAGGCGCGGGACGAAGCCGAAGCGGTGAAAAAGCAGGCCGAGGCCGAAGGTCGCAAGGCAGGCAGGCAGGTGGTCGAGCAGATGGTCCGGGAGCAGTTGTCCACGGCGCTGCCCGCTCTGAGGCAGGTTACACAAGACATCCAGCACGCCAAGCAAGCCTGGCTTATCCAATGGGAGAAGAGCGCTATGCACGTGGCGGTTGCCATTGCCGGCCGGCTCATCCGCCGCGAGTTGCCCAACGTGCCGGAGATAACGCTCACGTTGGTCCGCGAGGCACTCGAATTGGCCGCCGGTAGCCCCCAATTGAGAATTCACCTCAACCCGGCCGACCACAAGGTGCTCGGCAAGGAGGTTGAAATGCTTTCGAAGGAGTTATCCGCCCTGGCGTCGGCCGAGTTGGTTGCCAACCCGGAAATCACGCCCGGCGGTTGTCGTGTCGAGACCCGCTTCGGCGTTATCGATCAGCAGTTCGAGGCCCAACTGGCACGAATCGAGGAGGAGTTGACGTAGAAAAAGCGGAAAGCGGAAAGCGGAACGGGCCGCTTGCGGCTTCGCAACTTTCAACTTTCAACTCTCAACTTTCAACTCTCAACCCTAAACTCTCAACTCTCAACACAATGCAAGCCCTTGCCGAACAACTTGACCGCGTGATGCCGGCCGCGATTTTTGGAAGCGTGGCCAGAACGGTTGGCATGACGGCCTCGGTGGCCGGTTTTCCGGTGCCGGTTGGGGCATTGGTGGAAATCCAACGCCAGACCGGGCCGCCGGTAAGGGCGCAAGTGATCGGGTTCCGCGACGAGTTGACGCTGCTGTACCCCTTCAGCGACCTGGCCGGTGTCCGTCGCGGAAACCGGGTGAGATTGGTGCGCACCAGCCGTTGGCTACGCGTGGGTAACGGACTTCTGGGCCGGGTAATCGATGCGGAAGGCAACGCCGTGGACGGGAAGCCCCAGCCGGCGCTGACCGATCGTATCCAGTTCGAGCGCCGCCCGCCACACGCCTGTCGACGGCCAAGAATCCACGAGCCGTTGGCAACGGGCGTGCGTGCGATTGACGGACTGCTGACCTGCGGCAAGGGCCAGAGAATGGGTGTGTTTTCCGGTTCCGGCGTGGGCAAGAGCGTGCTGCTGGGTATGATGGCCCGATACACGGCCGCCGACGTGATTGTAATCGCCCTGATCGGAGAACGGGGACGCGAGGTAAACGAGTTCCTCGAGCGTGACTGGGGGCCCAAAGGCCTCGCCAAAAGCGTCGTCGTGGTGGCTACCAGTAACGAGCCGGCGCTGGTTCGAGTCCATGCGGCGTCGGCCGCCACGGCCGTGGCGGAGTATTTTCGCGACCAGGGCAAGAGCGTCTTGTTGCTGATGGACTCGATAACCCGATTCGCACTGGCGCAGCGTGAGATCGGCCTGGCCGCCGGCGAGCCGCCCACCACGCGCGGATATCCGCCCTCGGTGTTCGCGCTGATGCCGAAGCTGGTCGAACGGGCCGGTTGCAGTCCCCGGGGAAACATCACCGCGATGTACAGCGTGCTCGTGGAAGCCGACGATCCGAACGAGCCGATAAGCGACGCGGTTCGCGGTCTGTTGGACGGGCACATCTGGTTGTCTCGCAACCTGGCCTCCAAGGGCCATTATCCGGCCATCGACCTGTTGGAAAGCCTCAGCCGCCTGATGCCCGACGTGACCGACGACCAGCACCGCCGAGCGGCCGTCAGGCTCCGCGAGTTGTCGGCGGCATACCGAGATCACGAGGACCTGATTTCAATCGGCGCGTACCGGCGCGGCAGCAATCCAACCGTCGACACGGCCATCGAAATGCAGCAGTCCATCAACCGTTACCTGCGGCAACCCGTGGAAGAACCATCGACCCTGGAGGACGCCCGCAACGGCCTGATGCAACTGGAACAAGAGGCCGAGAAAACGAAGTCGGAGGTCGGAGATCGGAAGTCGGAAGGATGAATCGGGCCGCTTGCGGCTTCGCACCTGCCCTATAAAGCCGCGACCGGTGGTCGCGCACGAGACCATAAAGGATTTTCAACAGAGTCATGGCCAAGTTCAAGTTTCGATTGGACACGCTGTTACGACTCCGCGAGATTTCTCGCGACGGGCGGCGGCAGCGGCTTGCCCAGGCCTACCGGGCGGATGAAATCCTCCAGCAACAACAGGAGCAAGTGAAACAACAACTGGCCAAACTGGCCGAGAAGTGCCGCCGGGCATCCGGTCCGGGGCCCGTCGAGATCGACCGGCTCTTGGAGGCCCAACGATACGAGGTGGTCCTCAGGGCACACAACCAACAGACCGGCCAACAACGCGAAACGGTGGCGGTCGAGATCGACCGGCGACACCAGACCCTGGTCGAAGCCAATCGGGAGGTCCGAGTGCTGGAGAAACTCCGCGAAAAACAACTCCGCCGACATCGGGAAGAGGAGAACCGGCAGGAAGTCAAACAGTTGGATGAAGTGGCCGGACAACTGGTCGCTCGGGAGAAATGCCGATGATCGCTCGCCTGTTGCGGACCGTGGGGACAATGGCGGTTTACTTCTGCGTCGGCACGTTGATCTCGCAGGCTGTTATTGCCGGCTATCTCTGGATTACCTGGGGAGTGGATCGGGGCAAGATCGTCCAGATCTTGGCCGTCGCCCGCGGTATCGATCTGGTGAAAATGGAGGAAGAAGCCCGACTCCAGACGGAGCAAGCCGCGCCGGAAGAAGTGTCCTACGAACAGATACTGCAAGCAAGGGCCGTCGAGGTCCGGCACCTGGAACTCCGCGAGGAGGCGTTGGGCAACGGTCTCGAACAGCTTGCGTTCGAGCAGCGCAAGTTGGCCGAAGAGAATGCGCGGTATACCCAACTGAAAACAGCCTTTGAAGCCGAGGTGGCGTCACTCGACAAGGGGTCCAAGGCCCAAGGCCTGGAAGAAAACCGCCGCACACTCGAAACGATCAAGCCGAAGCAGGCTAAAGAACAACTACTGCTGATGCTGGACAAGCAGGAACTCGACAAAGTGGTAGTACTACTGGCCGCCATGCCGGCCGCCAAGCGGGCGAGAATCGTCGGTGAATTCAAAACGGCCGAAGAAGCCGAAAAACTCAGCGAGATCCTCCGCAAGATCCGCGAGGGCATCCCCCAAGCGGCTATTGCCGAACAGACGCAAGAGAAACTGCAACCACTCAATACCACCGGATCCTAGGAACACGAGGATATGCCGCGATTGACTACCGAAAACCTCGGCAACTTTCCGCCGATCGAAGCGGCGCTTACGGCCGGCAGCCTGCCCCAAAACGATCGGTCCGACGGCGGAACGTTCGATGAACTCCTGAACAAGGCTGCCGCTTCCGCCGGCAAGTCGGCGGAAGTCGAGCCGGAGCGTAGCAACACCCAACCGGCCGACGACGACGCGCAGCCTCGGTCCGATCCGTCCGAACGGACCGAGGAAGGGCAAGAAACAACCGCCAAGGATAAAAACGGTTCGGAGACAACCGATACCGAAGCCGATCGGAATCAGCCGATCGAGGGCGAAATCGAGAACGAGGTCGTTGAAGCCCAAGCGGCAAGCGGACTACGGCAAGTGGTTGCCGAAATGTCGACTGGGCAAAGCGGCGTGGACGAAGCAAATACCGTCGATCCGGCCGCCGAGGAAGAATCGCTTCAGTCACGGCGCGAGGATCAAACTACAACAGAAACCAAGCGGTCGGCCAAAACGGCTTCCAAAGAGGAAGCTTCCTCGGTGCCATCGGCCGGCTCGAAAGAGCCGCAAGACATCCCGGTGCGGGAAACAACTCCCGTCGATGCCACGCCGGTGTCCGAGAAACTGGAACAGACGGCGACCAAACAACCGGAAGTTTCCATGAATGGGAACCGCCGGCAGAATACCGACGCTTTCAAGCCGGCCGAGAGCAGCCAGAGGGTCGATTCCGGCGGTCAGCCGAGCAGCACCGAGCCGGCCCCAACCGCGCCGACGACTCCTCGGCAGGTTTCCCAATCCGAGGAAAAGGCATCTCGAAGCGAGCGTCGGCAGAGTACGGCCCGGGCCTCGGACGCCGGTTCCGTCGAGGATCAAGTCCCGACCCTGAAGGCACAAAACAGCGCGGCTGCCGGCACGTCGCCAGACACCGGCGTGGAGCTTCGCCAGGCGACCACCGATCCGTCGACGGCATCGACCGCGAGCGATACGGAGACGGGCGATAGCGTACCGAAGCCTATCCAGGGCGGCGCCGGCCAAAC
Source organism: Pirellulales bacterium (assembly GCA_030607895.1). Classification (GTDB taxonomy): domain Bacteria; phylum Planctomycetota; class Planctomycetia; order Pirellulales; family Thermoguttaceae; genus JAUWJC01. The sequence goes on along the minus strand of JAUWJC010000265.1, from coordinate 1,260 downwards.
CGAGACCGGCCAGCCGGCACGAAGTCCGACCGGCCAGGGTACGCAGGCCGCACCGGCCACCGAAAGTCCGGCGGCGCCGGAGTCCGGCCAGGTAGATCGGGTGCAATTTGTGCAGCGGGTGGCTCGGGCTTTCGAGGCGGCCGCAAGCCGAAACGGCAGTGTCCGGATGCGGCTCCATCCACCCGAACTCGGCTCGCTGCGGCTGGAGATCGTCGTGCGTAACGGCACGATGACCGCCCGGCTGGAAACCGAGACCCAGGTTGCCCGAAACCTGCTCCTGGACAACCTGCCCGCCTTGCGTGACCGGTTGGCTCAGCAGGACATCAAGGTACAGCGGTTCGACGTGGACCTGATGGACAATTCGACAGGCGGCTCGCCCCGCGGCCCGGAAGATCAGTCATTCTCGCAAGATCGCCCGGAACACCAGGCATCGCAGGCCGCGACGGAAAGGCAATCCGCACCCGAAGACACACGGCAACCGCGAACCGTAACGCGGCCCGGCGAAGGAACCCGAATAAACGTGGTTATTTAATAGTGGTCAGTGGCTAGTGGTCAGTGGCTAGTGGTCAGTGGCCAATGGTTACTGCTCGACAGGAAAGGGAAACGGGACTATGGAGACATCGGCAACTTCAAGCCTGGTTGCTACACAGAGCCAGCAAACCGGCTCCGCCAGCGATGCCTGGGGGGATGTCAACCTCAACGACTTCATCAAGATGCTGATTGCCGAGCTGCAGCATCAGGACCCACTGGACCCGATGGATAATGCCCAGATTCTTCAGCAAATAAGCCAGATTCGGGAGATCAGCTCGAATGACAAGCTGATCGACACCCTTGCTTCGGTTCGATTGGCACAGAACATGGCGACGGCCGGTAGCATGATCGGTCAGACTGTCATGGGCCTCAACACCGACAACGAATGGGTTACCGGACCGGTCGACCGCGTCTCGATCGAAGACGGCGTTGCGAAGCTTCATCTGGGCGAGTACACCGTGGAGCTGAACAACGTCTCGCAGATTCTGGGTGAATCCGACAATGAAGGATGAAGGATGAAGAATGAAGGATGAAGGCGGAGGTCGGAAGTCGGCCGCTTGCGGCTTCGCAACGTCCAGCCTCCAACCTGAACTCTAAACTCTCAACTCTAAACTCTAAACTCTCAACTCTCAACTCTCAACTCTCAACTCTCAACTCTCAACTCTTACAGGGAGGGAAATAGACCATGTGTCTTGCTTCAGCACTCAGCACGGCGTTGACCGGTCTGAC
>JAUWJC010000050.1 GCA_030607895.1 Pirellulales bacterium | reverse complement strand
GGCAAGCATCCTATCGGCGGCCAGCACGGCCAGCGGCCGCCAGGCGGCACCGCCCAGAAAAACCACGTTGGCGTACTGCCTCAGCACGTTGCCCGAGAATGCATACGAGATCGCGCAGCACCCGGCCGCCAGAACACTCGCGCCGTAATGCCGTGCCAGCCGATACGCGGCCGCGGCGGCCAACAGCACATGGGCCATGATGTATATCTTGTAGGCCCAGGCGAAATCCAACGGACACGCGAAGATCAGCTTGCCCGGGTAGAAGACGCTTGCCGTGGCATTAGCCGCCAGCGGCACACCCAGGTTCTCGAACGGATTCCAAAGCGGCACCCGCCCGGCGGCCCATTCGCCCCGGACGAACTTGAAGAGCGGATAGTAGTAATGCGCCGCGTCGCGAAAAGCGAACATGCCCGAGCCGAACAACGCATCGCAAAACACCCAGCCGAACAGGCCGGTGATGGAAGTCAGCACGATGAGACGCGATCCTGAATTCACGGTTCACTTGCTTGGATCGCTGAATCTACCCAAAATACTTGCAACCCAGTCTGATTCCTTCGCTTTGGCGTTTAGAAACTCCGTGAAGGTTGCAAACTCCTGGCGACGTGAATCGAACTCGTCTTGCAGCATTTCCTGTGCCTTGCGTTTCATTTCGACACAATCAAACGTCTTGGCTTTAGTTTCCATAATCCATCTCCAGAGGGGAGTGAATTTCGATCGCCAAATAGCCGTTCAGAACATTGATGCCGTTGAACTTGTGAATACGGTCGTAATTGACGATATGCCTAAAATTCCAACTCAGGATCAGATCGGCTCCGGCAACGGTTGCGGCCGCCACGTGGCGTGCATCCTGCACGGACGCTCTACCCAATACGCCCGCTTCAATATAAGCCTCCGCCAATGCAGCGACTTCTTCGTCGGAAGCGACTATTTCGACGCAATCAATGGGCAAATGTTTCAGAACATGCTTGACTTGTTCCGGCGCCGGTAACAATTCCTCCGCAACATGCACCGACAACAATAGGGTGAATTCTCCTTTTCGCACGCGCTGAAAGAACCGCTTGCTCGACTCTGCAAACTGCTCGTCTTGCGTGCCACCAAAGACTGATGTGTCAGCGTATACACGGATCTTGCGCACAATTACACCATATGGATATCTTATTGCGGTTACGTGAGAAAATCAACCCAAAAGATTGTTATTGAAAAACTAAATCGGTCATTCTGCCCGCCGGGCGACGCGGAGTTGGGCACGGGCTTGGGCGACGGCCCGGGCGCGGATAGCCATCAGTTCGGGGGTATTGGCGGGTTGAGCCCGGGCGGCGGCAAGTTGTTCTTCAGCGGTAATTTCGTCGAGTTCTTCAGCCAGGATTCCCCGGTGGGTCAGCACGGAGACGACGTTGCCGAGCACCTCGACAAAACCACCGTCGATGTAGTAGCGGTCCGTCCCATCTTGTCGCCTAACGCGCATCTCACCACACCCTAACCGTCCGATCATCGGTCCGCGGTTCGGGGCGATGCCGATCTCGCCGTCCGATAGCGGCAGCGCCACGAACTCGACCTGCTCGTCCAAGAGGGTCGCCTCCGGCGTAACCACGATACACTTTAGTATAGGCATTGAGGAGTTGTCAGCTTTCAGTTGTCAGCTATCAGCTTTCAGCTTTTAGCTTTGTTCGCTTGTTCGGCGGCCTGTTCGATGGAGCCGATGTACATGAAGGCCTGTTCGGGCAGATGGTCCCACTTACCGTCGGCCAGCTCCTCGAAGCTGCGGATGGTGTCCTCAAGCGGCGTTATCTCGCCCGGCTTGCCGGTAAACATCTCGGCCACCAAGAACGGTTGCGAAAGGAACCGCTCCATGCGTCGGGCACGATGCACGACCAGCTTGTCTTCCTCGCTTAGCTCGTCGATGCCGAGAATGGCAATGATGTCCTGAAGCTTGCGGTAGCGCTGTAGCGTCATCTGGACCCGCCGGGCGACGGCATAGTGGCGATCGCCGACGTATTGCGGATCGAGGATCCGGCTGGAGGAAGCCAAAGGGTCGACTGCCGGATAGATGCCCTTTTCGGTAATTGCCCGATCGAGGTAAATAAACGCATCGAGTTGTGCGAAGGCGGCGGCGGGGGCCGGGTCGGTTGGGTCGTCGGCCGGCACGTAAACCGCCTGCACGGAGGTAATGGCCCCCTTCGAGGTCGAGGCGATCCGCTCCTGAAGCGCGCCCATCTCGGTGGCCAGCGTCGGCTGGTATCCCACGGCCGACGGCATTCGCCCCAACAGGGCCGCCCCCTCGCTGCCCGCCTGTGAGAAACGGAAAATGTTGTCGATAAACAACAGCACGTCCGTGCTCGTCTTGTCGCGGAAATACTCGGCCATGGTCAACGCCGACAGGGCCACTCGAAGCCGGGCGCCCGGCGGCTCGTTCATCTGGCCGAACACCATGCAGGTCTGCTCGATAACGCTTCGGCCCGTGTCGCCGATTTTCGCTTCCTGCATTTCCAGCCAGAGGTCGTTTCCCTCTCGGGTGCGCTCGCCGACGCCGGCGAACACGGAGTACCCACCGTGCGACGAGGCGATGCGTGCAATCAACTCGGTAAGGATGACCGTTTTCCCCAGCCCCGCCCCGCCGAACAACCCGGCCTTGCCGCCGCGGACGAATGGCGTTAGCAGATCAATTACCTTGATGCCCGTCTCGAATACCTCGGTCTTGGTCGAGAGATCGGTCACTTCGGGCGCTTCGCGATGGATGGGCCAATAGTCTTCGGGCTCGATCGGCCCACGACCGTCGACCGGTTCGCCAATCAGGTTGAATACTCGTCCCAGCGTCTCTTTGCCTACCGGCACCTTGACGGGCGCGCCGGTGTCCAGGCACTCCATCCCGCGAACCATTCCGTCTGTGCTTCCCAGGGCGATGCATCGCACGCGACCTCCGCCCAGGTGCTGCTGCACTTCGCCGACCAGGTTGAGCTTGACGGCCTTTCGTTCGGACACGATCTTCACGGCGTTGTAGATGGCGGGGAGCCGGTCTTCGGGAAACGTCACGTCGAACGTCGAGCCGATGATTTGGCTGACGCGGCCGATGTTTTTCTCGGGAACCTTGGGGACCGCTTTCTTGGCGGTAGATCGGGTAGTCGACATGGTTTTCTTATCAGTTGTCAGTTATCAGTTGTCAGTTGTCAGTTGTCAATTTCTTTTGGCGCCTGTTGTTCGCACGCGTACTGACCACTGGCCACTAGCCCCTGACCACTAGCCACTGACCACTAGCCACCGACCACTACTTATCCAATGCGTCGGCACCGCTGATTACTTCCAGCAACTCGGCGGTGATCTGGCCTTGCCTCGCCCGGTTGTAGGCCATGCTCAGGCGGTCGATCATCGAATCGGCGTTTTCGGTGGCGGCTTTCATGGCCATCATTCGGGCGATTTGTTCACTTACGGCCGCGTCGAGGAAGCACTTGAACAACTTTACCTTGAAGCTGGCCGGAACAACCTCGTCCAAGATACTCTCGACCGAGGGAAGGAATTCGTATTGGACGTCGGCGGCCGATTCGTTTTCCTCTTCATCGAAACCATCCAGGCTACCCAGCGGCAGAAGCGTTTCGACCGTGGCGTGCTGGCGGCTGAGTGACTCGAACCGGGTGTAGACCACGTCGAGCCGGTCCAAGGTGCCGGCCTCGTAAGCCCCCAGGTAACGGTTGGCCAGCAATTCGACCTCTTCGTAGGTCGGTTTGTTCTCGAAATGGTCGAACGTTTCGTCCGGCTGAATTCCGCGGAGCCGGAACGCCGATATCCCTCGCTTGCCCGATACTTCCAGCCGCGCCTCGGGCGCCTCGCTGTCGATTTCGTACCATCGGGCGTGCGCCAGCCGCAGCACACCCGAATTGTATCCGCCGCAGAGCCCTCGGTTGCCCGTTAGCACCAGAAGCAACGCGCGGCGAGTTTCCTCGCGAGGCTCCAATAGTGGATGACTAACTTCCGGGCCGCTTCGGGCGAGATGGCCGACCAGGGCGGTAATCCGTCGCGTGTATGCCTCGGCGGCCGTAGCCCGATCCATCGCCCGCTTGAACCGGGCCGTGGAGATAAGTTCCATGGTCCGCGTAATCCTGCGGATGCTCCGGATCGACCTGCGTCGTCTATCGAGTACTCGGGCTTTTGGCATTTCAGATTTACGATTTGGGATTTATGATTGACAACTGTCATTCTCCGGGCCGAAGACCCGTCATACCCTCACGGTTTCCTTTGTTTCCGTGTATTGCTTTTGAAATTCGGCCAGTGCTTGGTTGAGTTGCTCGGCCGTCGCGTCATCCAGTTGTTGGGAGTCGGTTATCTTCCGCCAGATGTCTTGCTTGTTGTTGTGAATGAACTCGAGCATCGCCCTTTCCCAGACGTGGACCTCTTCGAGCTTGACGGAGTCGAGATAGCCGTGCGTTCCGGCGTAGATGCTGAGTACCTGATCGGTGATGTGCATCGGGTTGCAGAGCCCTTGCTTGAGCAGTTCGGTCATGCGGCAGCCGCGGTCGAGTCGGGCTTTGGTGATGGGGTCCAGGTCGGTACCCAACTGGGAGAATGCTTCCAATTCCCGAAACGCCGCCAAATGGAGCCGCATGCCACCGGCCACTTTTTTCATGGCGGGAACCTGAGCCGCACCACCAACCCGGGAAACCGAAATACCTACGTTCAATGCCGGGCGCTGACCGGCGAAGAACAGGTCGGGCTGAAGATAAATCTGCCCGTCGGTAATCGAGATAGCATTCGTGGGGATGTAGGCCGACACTTCACCTTCAAGCGTTTCCACGATAGGCAGTGCCGTGAGCGACCCGCCACCCAACTCGTCGCTCAGTTTGGCCGCCCGTTCCAGCAGCCGGCTGTGGCAATAGAAGACGTCGCCTGGGTATGCTTCGCGGCCGGGTGGCCGCCGCATCAACAGCGACAGTTGCCGGTACGCGGTGGCCTGTTTCGACAGGTCGTCGTAGACAATCAGCGCGTGCTGCTTGTTGACCATGAAATACTCGGCCATTGCACATCCGGCGTACGGCGCGATGTACTGCAAGGGGGCCGGGTCACTGGCACCGGCCACGATCACGGTGGTATAGTCCATGGCTCCGTGGTTGCGGAGCAACTCGATCAGGCCGGCCACGGTCGATTCCTTCTGGCCGATCGCTACGTAGAAACACTTAACACCCGTCTCCTTCTGGTTGAGAATCGTGTCGATGCAAATGGCCGTCTTGCCGGTCTTGCGATCACCGATGATCAGTTCGCGCTGGCCGCGGCCGATCGGGATCATTGCGTCGATGGCCTTGATGCCGGTTTGCATCGGTTCCTTGACCGGCTGTCGTTCGGCCACGCCGGGTGCAAGCGTTTCGACGAGACGTCGTTCGGTGGTGATGACTGGGTCGCCGCCGTCGAGCGGATTTCCCAGCGGGTCGAGCACACGCCCCAGCACGGCGTCGCCAACCGGCACGCTGAGCAATTGACCGGTACTCTTGACCTCATCGCCCTCGCTGATCGAGAGGAAATCGCCCAGGATGATAACCCCAACCGAGTTCTCTTCGAGGTTGAACGCCAGGCCTTGAATTCCGCCGGGGAACTCGACCATCTCGCCGGCCATCACGCCGGAGAGCCCGTAGACCCGGGCGATCCCGTCGCCCACCTCTAACACCCGACCAACCTCGCGGATGTCGATCCGCGACTGGTATTGCTCAATTTCCTGCTGAATTACGGAAGCGATCTCGTCGGCTTTGAATTTCATGGACGCTCCTGTCAATCATTTGCTCGCGCACAATCCCCAGTTGGGTGGCAATCGAGCCGTCATAGACGGTATCATCAACCCGCACGACGGCGCCGCCGATGAGTTCCGGGTCAACCGCTTTCTCGATCACGGGCCGGCCGCCGAGGAAGCTGCCCAGTCGCTGGGCAATTCGCTCGGCCAAGGCGTCGTCGACGGGCGTGGCCGTGGTTAGCCTTACGCGGACCAGGCCCCGCATTTCGTCGTAAAGTTCGTGCGTCTGGCGGTGAATTGCCCGCAGACAGTCGAGCCGCTCATGACGCGAGACGACCTTGAGAAAGCCCACAAGCACGGTCGACGCCCGGGCGCCGAACACGCGGTCGATGATTCCCGCCTTCTCCTTGTGCAAGATGAACCCGGAGGCTAGTACCTCTTCCAGCTTGGGGAAACGATCCAACACATCGACCACCAATGAGTCGAACTCATCCATGAGCGACTCGGTTCGACCGGCCGCTTCGGCCGCACCCAGAAACGCCTCGGCGTAGACCTTTCCGATATGCTCGACGCCGAGGTCGGCGTCGATTTCGGCTGCCTGTCGGGCGTGTTCCGCAAAGATGTCGTCGGACTCGGCCATTGTGAAGGTTGAAGGTTGAAGGTTGAAGGTTGAGGGTTGAGGGTTGAGGGTTGAGGGTTGAGGGTGTGGTCTGATGCCCGACATTGCGAAGCCTCAAGCGATCGGTCCGACCTCCGACCTCCGACTTCCGACCTTTCCTAATTGTTTCCCGGTTCTTGTTGGTCGAAATTGGCCACGGCCTGGGTGATGAGCCGGGCGTGGGAGTCGGGCGTCAGTTCGGCGCGAACGATCTTCCCAGCCAACTCGACCGCCAAGCTGGCGCTCATTTTACCTAATTCCTTCAAGGCGTCCGCCGTGGCGGCCTCGATCTCCTCAATCGCCCGCTCGTGCTCGGTCTGGGCGCCAGCCTTGGCTTGATCGAGTATATCTCGCCCCACCTTCTCGGCATCGCGGCGGGCTTGCACCAGGATCTCTCGAACTTCGTCCTGCGAGCCGGCCAACTTCTGCTGGTACTGGTCCAGCAACTGCCGGGCCTGCCGGTTGGCCTCTTCGGCCCGGGCGATCTGCCCGGCAATACCCTGCTCACGCCGGTCGAGCCCCTGGGCAATGGGTCCCCAGGCAAACTTCCAAAGAACTGTCAACAGCACGAGGAAAACCACGGCGGTCCAAATCGCCAGGTCGGCCTTGAAGTCCAACGGGCTGACCTCGGCGCCGCCGCGTCCGCCCTCGGCGGCGGCCAACAGGACCGCCAGCCCTGCAACAACTCGGGTACACATGGTGCTATTGCCTTAAGCGTAGATAGCCAACAGGCAGACAATCAGGCCGAAAAACGTTATACCTTCGATCAACGCGGCCGCAATAAGCATGGTGGTTTGGATGCTACCTGCAACCTCCGGTTGTCGGGCCATGCTCTCGACGGCGCAGGAGCCGATCTTTCCGATGCTGTAGGCGGCACCGATAATTATCACTGCAGCCGCGAACGGTCCGACCAGGCTAGAGAAACCTTCCGGCCCCTTCGTGCCGATATCCTGCTGCGCGGAGGCATTTTCTTGTTCCACGGCGGCCGGCTCTCGCTCGACGGCGACGTCTTGCGCCTCCGTGGACATAACACACGCAAGCAGCGCGGTAGCCAGCGCTGCCATTATCGTAAGCTTGTTCACTTCATCCATCTCCTATGTTAGTGTTGGTGAACCGCCATGCCAATAAATAAGGCTGACAGAAACGTAAAAATATAAGCTTGCAGAAACGCAACGAACAACTCCAGCAGGTCGAGCACGGCAGCGCCGCACACACTGGCAATCGTCACCCCCAGCCACAAGACGAAAACCGACTCGGCGGTGGCCGCGACAAACCCCATCAAAACGGCCAGAACCAGGTGCCCGGCAAACATGTTGGCCAAAAGCCGGACGGCCAACACCCCGTGCTTGATGACGAGGCCCAGCACCTCGATCGCCAGGATCATCGGCTTCAGCACAACGGCCAGAGCCATCGGAAGCTCCATCGGAGGTACCAGGCCTGCCCAATATCCTACTATGCCGAACCGGACCATTCCCGACACCAATACGGTGCAAAACGTAATCGCCGCCAATGCACCGGTAACCGCCAAGGCACCGGTCGGAGAACCGGCCCAGGGAATCATACCCAGCAAATTGCAGAATAGGACAAAGAAAAACATGGTCCAGATAAACGGGAGGAACCGGTCGGCGTCGCGGCGTCCGATGGCCGGTCGGGCAACTTCGTCCCGAATGAATACGAGCATCACCTCGAAGAGATTCCAGAACCGGCCCTTGGGTGGTCCGCCTTTGGCGATCCGCCAGGCAAGCGGAACGAAAATCACGATCATCAACACGGCCGTCATCACCTCCAAGACCATGAACTTGGTCAACCATGGCGTGTGGAACACCTCGCGGACGTCGATGTCATTACCCATCGGCAGTTGGAACACATGAGAATCCTCGATGTGCTTGCCAATTTCGGAGATGTCAATCATCTATTGCCGACTCGGTTATGGGGTTGCATTTTGTGAGATGTCGGCGCGATGGCGGTCTCGGCTGCCCGAGGGCAACGACAGGATCGTTTCCAGCACCAATGTGAGCGGGTAAAAGACCAAAAGATAAACCAACATGCCGGCTTCCGCCAGGGCACCGCCACGCAGGATGCAGGCCAAACCAGCTCCCAGCGGAACCCCCGTTCGAAACAGCGTGCCCAAGAACAGGCTATACCAGACGTACTTGGGGCCTCGCAGCGGATGGCTGACAACCAACGCCGCGGCGGTACCGGCCAGACAGAGCGCCGCGGCCGCGGCCGCGGCCCACAAGCCCGACGTCCCACCCCAATAGCCGGCCGCGGGCGACACCACGCCGTAGAGACACAGCACGGTCAGCCCGAGCAACGAAACCCGGGTGGTCAGGCTTTGGTTTCGCAGGTTCGCAAACCGCATGGCCGTTGGTTGCATTGCCACTTCTACGGTTCCTTTTCCGGCGTTGTCTGCGTCGGCTTGCCCCCAGGTGGCGAGGATTTGCCCAGACGAATCAAGTGCCACAGTCCGGTGGCAAAGCCCAAAACGACCCCCAGGACCAGGAATATGGCCTTCGTTCCCAGCCGCTGGTCGATCCAGAACCCGACCATGCCCGGCAGAACCATTTCAAAAGAGATTGTCGTCACGCGCGAAGTCCACTCGACTGCTCGAGCCAACGGATCGCGATCGTCAGGCGAATGGCCAAATATCGTGTTCATCTTCTCCAACGATACCTCTTTAAACGGTTACAGATATAGTAAGAAGGTGCCGGCTGCACCCCTCGCGTGGTGTACTGATCCATAACCCTGGCGATATACTTGTGATTTTTTTGCAGGTTGTGCATGGGTGAGCCCAATTCACCTAACTTGTTGATTACAAAAGACATGCGTCAGTCGAGTTGCGGTTTTCTTGGCATGTTTCGGAAGGCGGCTCGTTGCATTTTATCAACGTTTCAATTACAATCAATGTTATTGGAGTTTCCTGCCCAGCCCGACTCCACGGTTGGGTTCCTGCCGGTGGTGGGAAATTCCGGCCAGGCAATCGGGGCTCTCGCGCCTGAAAGGGCGATGCTGGGCTGAAACCGTTGTTTGGCACCTTCCATGCGGCCAAGAAGTGCTGCGAGAGGAAAAGGCAGTATTTCCGGGTCACGGACGACATGCAATATCCAACGTACCTTGCCGCTACTGCTACTTCTTAGTGCGACCGAAGCCGCAACTAAACGGAACGGTTTCGAGAGATCGTGATGTTTTTCACGATATTGCACGCTAGTGGTACAGACGCGGCAACCTGGAGGTAAGTCTCGTGATCACGGCAGCAAAACTCAGAACCGAAACCGTCAGAGACCTGGCCGGCATGGCCAAGCGGAAAGGTGTTTCCGGCTGGCACTCGATGCGAAAAGAGCAACTCGTCAGGGCGCTGGTCAGATGCACTAAGACCAGTGCCGCCAAGAAAGAGAGTTCCGCCGGCCGGAAAAATACCGCCAAGCGTAGTTCGGCCAAACCGGCTCCGAAGCCCCTTTCGCCTCGGGCACAGCGGCGTCTGAAGAATATCCAGGCGAAGTTGGCCCAGGCGAAGGACCTGGCCCATAAGTCGAGTGCCCAGGGGAACGGACGCTCCAAGGATCGGCTGGTGGCAATGGTTCGTGGGCCTTACTGGCTACACGCTTACTGGGAGTTGACGCGGCCGAGCATCGAGCGAGCCCAGGCCGCCATGGGGCAGCATTGGCACGGAGCCCGACCGGTTTTGAGAGTCTCGCAGGTTCCCCGCGACGGCACGACGAACTCGGCCAGGAAGACAATCCGCGACATCGTGATTCACGGCGACGTGGACAACTGGTACATAGACGTCCAAGATCCCCCAAAAAGCTTCCAGTTGGATATCGGCTACCTGTCGCTGGGCGGAAAATTCTATTCGCTGGTGAGGAGCAACGTGGTCAACACGCCCCGGCCGGGTGCGGTCAAGTCGGCAGACGACGGTAATTGGACGGCAGTGGCCGAAGATTTCGACCGGATCTACGGCATGAGCGGAGGATACGAAATGGAAGCAGCCCAATCCGATCTGAAGGATGTGTTCGAAGAGCGGCTTCACCGGCCCATGGGCTCGCCGATGGTTACCCGATTCGGGCTCGGTGCCGGGGGAGTGGGCCGCGAGCGGGACGACCTCTCGTTCGAGATCGATGCCGAATTGATCGTGTACGGGGCAACCGATCCGAACGCGCACGTCACACTTAAGGGCGAACCGATCAACCTGGAATCCGACGGCACCTTTTCGATGCGCTTCGCCTTACCAAACCGGCGAGAGGTCTGGCCCGTAGTGGCCTCAAGCGGAGACGGCGTCGAACAGCGGACTATCGTTCTGGCCGTGGAGCGGAACACCAAAGTCATGGAACCGGTGATCCGCGAGCCGGACGAATAGACTCCTGAGGTTGGAGGTCGGAAGTCGGAGGGCGGAAGGCGGAAGTCAAGAATCGGCGGTCGGACGGCTTTCGACGTGCGAATTGGAGTCTCTCCCTCCTTCACAGGGCCCCGTGTTCTCGGGTAAACTGCTCGCGGTCAATAATTGCGGTTTTGTGACGAAGTTGTCAGTTATCAGTTATCAGTTGTCAGAGCTTGGAAACAACGACTCTGGCAAGTCTTCAGACTGACTACTGATAACTGACTACTGAAAACTGAAAACTGACAACTTAATCCGAAAACCTCAATTCTTGACCGCGTTGAGTATAAACTGCATTTCGTGCTCTTGGTGGATGTCCAAAGGCCGTAAGCGGCCGATCCTCGACCCCCGACTTCCGACCCCCGACTTCCGATCTGGCAACCGAGCGATGTCGAAGGATATATCGAGAATCCTGGAACGCTGGGACTTCGAACCGGAAAATGTAATCGTCCGGCTCGTCAAGGGCGATGACGGCCGGAACAAAATCCAGTTACGGCTGGACCTGGGCCTGTTGCAGATGGAACTGGACGGGCGTCCCGACGGACTCCGTCCGGAAGGCCACAAGTCGTGGCTGGAATACTATCAGAAAAAGCAGAAATTACACGACGAGGCCAATCCGGATGCGGCGGCCTTCGAACTGGACGACGAGGACTGCGAGCGATTGTGGCGCGAGGGGATCCAATACTATCATCGCTACCTCAGCGCCTGGCACCTGAAGCTCTACGGCATTTGCGCCCGAGATACGGCGCGTAATCTGCGTGTGTTTTCGTTTGTTCGGGCGAACGCTCAAGAAGATCGCAACAAGCTTCAATTTGACCAGTGGCGTCCCTACGTGATTATGATGAATGCCCGCTCGGTTGCCACTCCGCTGCTAGGGGAAGGCAAGTACGCCGAAGCGTTGACCGTAATCGAGTCGGGAATCGACGGAATTCGGGACTTTTTGGACGATTACAATCAGGGACACCGGGGCGACGAATGCGTGGAGTTGATGAACCTCGAGCGATGGCGCGAGGATATCGTTGCCAGCGAATCGCGCGCCGCCGAGGCCCGGCCGAAAACCGCAGTCGAGTTGCTCCGCCGCACGCTCCAAGAAGCCGTAACCACCGAACGATTCGAGGAGGCCGCCCGACTCCGCGACGAAATACGAAGAAAGACGAAGGCGGAAGGCTGAAGGCGGAAGGCGGAAGGATGAGGGCGCGATCCAACCGCTTTCCGAGTTCCGACCTCCGACTTCTGACTTCCGACTTATTGTGAAATTCATCCGAAACCTGGACGATCTGCCCGAACAACTCCGCCACGGGGTCCTGGCCGTCGGCAATTTCGATGGTGTGCATTTGGGGCATGCGCGGATCGTCAAACGGCTGGTGTCTCGGGCGAGCGAGTTGGGCTCCCCGGCGGTTGCTTTCACGTTCGATCCGCCTCCGGCCAGCATTCTCCGCCCACATCACGTCCCGCCGCCGCTGGCTTGGACCGAGCGAAAGGCCGAGTTGCTTGGCCGGCTGGGCGTGGACGCCGTTATCGCGTATCCCATCAATGAAGCCTTCCTGGAACTGGCTGACCGGGATTTCTTCGATCAGATTGTCCGCGATCGGCTTCAAGCTCGGGCCATGGTCGAGGGGACCAACTTCTTCTTCGGCCGCGACCGGAAGGGAAACGTCCAGCGATTGCAGGCCTTCTCGAGCGAAGTCGGCATGACACTCGACGTGGTCGAACCGTTGGAAATCGACGGCCGGATCGTCTCCAGCTCCCGAATTCGCGAACTCGTGGCGGCCGGACGTCTCGATCAGGCCAACAGTATGCTCACCCAGCCTTATCGTATTCGCGGGGAGGTTGTTCGGGGTGCGGGCCGGGGGACGGAACTCGGATTCCCCACCGCCAACCTGGAGCAAATCGACACCCTGCTGCCCGGTTGGGGGATCTATGCCGGTCGTGCGCTGGTCGACGGCACGTTGTGGCCGGCCGCCATCAGCATCGGACCAAATCCGACGTTCGACGAAAGCCGACTTAAGGTCGAGGCCTTTTTGGTAGGCTATAATGGCTCCCTCTGTGGACGGAACATAGAGCTTGACTTCCTGGCACGGCTCCGCGATATTGAGCGATTCAATTCCGCCGAAGCGCTTGTGGCCCAACTCAACCGCGACGTGGCGGCAACTAGGAAGGTAGTGGATAGTGGATAGTGGATAGTGGATAGTGGTCAGTGGTCAGTGGATATCTGTGGATAGTGGACAGTGCGAAACGCCCAGGGATGAGTGGAGCGAATCCCTGGGAGGTCCACCCCGCAAACGACAGACAACAAGCACCCACAATCCTCAATCCTCAACTCTCAACCGTCAACCCTCAACCGCCAACGCTCGCCACTGACGGAGCACCTCGCCACTCTAGTGGGTCCACACGC
>JAUWJC010000598.1 GCA_030607895.1 Pirellulales bacterium | reverse complement strand
GTCGGCCCTAAAACGGCCCCTGGTTTAATTTGTGCTCCCCACCCTGCGGGCCGCCCGGGAAAATAAACCGTGGTCCCTTTTTCGGACGTGGTGGTGTCGGTATCTACCCAACAACTCGACAGCCATCCCGCACTGGCCGTGCGGAGTCTCGTGCCGACGGTTTGGGGGAAATAGGGACCAGGTTTAATTTGTGCGAAGCACCCTCCGGGCCGTCCCGGTAAATTAAACCTGGTCCCTTTTTCCCCCTTGATCTTCCGCCTGCCGGGTTGCGACTTCAGCTACGTCGAGATGATTGATCCGGCCAATTTCGGCCAAGATGAGGTCGTCGAGGCTGAGGGTTCGCAGGCGGCGGGTTCGCAAGCGGTGTTGTGTGTTCGTCACCATTTGTTTCCCGCACCGTTGGAGAAAGGGGTCATCCTTCGCGCGCGAGTTCGCGGTATGTTTGTTCCGCGCGATGGCGACATGCAGATCGCCGCGGAATGTTACGAGGACTTTATGACGGCCGAGTCCCCGTTGGCCGATTGAGCGACGAAAAAGGGACCAGGTTTAATTTGTGCGAAGCACCCTCCGGGCCGTTCCGGCAAGTTAAACCTGGTCCCTTTTTCGCCGTTTATCATGGGTATGGAGAGAGATATCATGAATGACATATTCATTACGGAGAACTTCCTGCTTCAGAACGAAGCGGCCGTGAAACTGTACCACGAGTACGCACGGGACATGCCGATCATCGATTACCACTGCCACCTGCCGCCCGGGCAAATTGCCGAGGATCACCGTTTTGACAACCTCACCCAGATCTGGCTCGATGGGGACCACTACAAGTGGCGGGCGATGCGTGCCGCCGGGCTGCCCGAGCGGTTCTGCACCGGTGATGCGTCCGACTGGGAGAAGTTCCAACGGTGGGCCGAGACGGTTCCCAAAACGCTCCGCAATCCGCTCTATCATTGGACCCACCTGGAACTGAAGCGGCCGCTGGGAATCAGCGACCGGCTGCTGTGTCCCGAGACGGCCAAGAGCGTCTGGGACGAGACTCGCGAGTGCTTGGGGCGGGACGAGTTTTCCTGCCGGGGGATCATGCGCCAGATGAACGTAGTGCTGGTGTGCACAACCGACGATCCGGTCGACAACCTACAGCACCACGCGGCGATTGCCGCCGATCGGTCGTTCGGCATCCAGGTGTTGCCCGCCTTCCGCCCCGACAAGGGAATGGTGGTCGAGTCGCACGAGGTGTTCAACGCCTGGGTCGACAAGCTGGCCGAAGCCGCCGATATCGAGGTGAAAGACTTCGAGACGTACATGGAGGCGATCCGCGGCCGGCATGATTTGTTCCACGCCCACGGCTGTCGGCTCTCGGACCACGGGCTGTCGACTTTCTATGCCGAGGATTACACCGACTCGGAGATCACGACCATCTTCCGCCGGCTACGTCGTGGAAACGAGATCGGCGACGACGAGATTCTCAAGTTCAAGTCGGCCATGCTCTACGAGTTCGCACTGCTGGACCACGAGAAGGATTGGACGCAGCAGTACCACTTCGGTGCATTGAGAAACAACAACAGCCGGATGTTCGAGGCGATCGGCCCGGATTCGGGCTTCGATTCGATCGGCGATTTTGAAGTCGCCCGGCCGCTATCAAGGTTATTCGACCGGCTGGACCGCCAGGACCGGCTCGCCCGGACGATCCTCTACAACCTCAACCCGGCCCACAACGACCTGGTTGCCACGATGATCGGCAACTTCCAGGACGGCCGCACGCCGGGCAAGATGCAGTTCGGCAGCGGCTGGTGGTTCCTCGATCAGAAGGACGGCATGGAGAAGCAACTCGAATCGCTCTCGAACCAGGCCCTGCTGAGCCAATTCGTGGGCATGATTACCGACAGCCGCTCGTTCCTCTCCTACACACGCCACGAGTACTTCCGCCGCATCCTCTGCAATCTGCTGGGCGTGGAAATCCAACAGGGCCTATTACCGAACGACATCGAACTGATCGGCTCGATGGTCCGCGACATCTGCTACAACAACGCGGCCAGGTACTTCGGGTTCGAGTTGGGTGCCGAGTGAACTCGAATAGGGTTGGAAAAACCGCATGTTTCTTACCGCGGGCGCGACCACCGGTCGCGGCTTTGTAGAGCCGCTTGCGGCTTCGCACCGCCACGCCATCGGCACCAAAAGTGTGCGAAGCCGCAAGCGGCAAATGAAAAAAGCACGACCCCCGCAAGGGGAGCCGTGCTTTGGTTCTCAATCGTTCGATCAACGGGCGCTGGATCAGGACCTTAGTAGTTCCACGAGGCCTTGAAGAAGAAACCGTCGACCAACAGGTCGCCTGAAGACCAGTCGAGGGTGTTGATTGGCGGCACACCTGTGGCAAAGGGTATGTTGGCTGCCATGTTGAACCACTGGGTCATCTCGTAGCCGGCGGCCAACTCGAAGACTTCATACCGCCCCGCCGC
>JAUWJC010000112.1 GCA_030607895.1 Pirellulales bacterium | reverse complement strand
GACCAGCACGGTCTCGGGCAGGGCATCGAGCCAGACGACCTTTCCGCATTGGCGCATTGCCTGGCGGCTCTCCGGCCGCAATGGCGCCCCACCGCCGGCTGCCAGCACCAGCCGGTCGCGGCGGCACAGTTGGGTAATTACCCGGGCTTCAATGTCGCGGAAGGCCGGCTCGCCATCCTCGGCGAATATCCTTGCAATCGACTTGCCCGCCCGGCGCTCGATCTCCTCATCGGCATCTATCCAATCCCAACTCAGCCGCCGGGCGAGTAGCTTTGCCACCGTGGTCTTGCCGGTAGCGCGATAGCCGATGAGGATGATGTTCATTGGTTGAGAGTTGAAGGTTGAAAGTTGAAGGTTGAAGGTTGAGAGCTATCAGGTACTTTCAACTTTCAACCTTCAACTTTCAACCTTATCAATACTTCGCTGCCGCGATTGCTCGCTTGATGACGTCGCGCATCAGGTCGGCCGGACCGTCCTGACCGGTGAATAGCTTGAACTGGAGGCAGGCCTGGCGGACGAACATGTCGACGCCGGTGATGACCTTACAGTTTCGGAACAGGGCGTCTTTGACCAGCAGTGTATTCTCCGGGTTGTAGACGACATCGAAGACGACCATTGCCGGCCGTAGGTGGTGCTTGTCGAAAGGAGTTTCGTCGACGTTGGGATGCATTCCGATGGGCGTGCAGTTGACCAATACGTCGGGCGAAACGCCGTGTCGGGCGGACCATTCGGTCCAGCGGCATTTCAGTCGCTCGGCGAGTTGCTTGGCTCGCTTGGCCACGCCGTCGGCAAGCACGACCTGCGCGCCGCGTCGAACCAGCCCGTAGGCAATCGCCATGCCCACCCCGCCGGCTCCCAGCACCAGGGCCGTTTTGCCGCGCAAGGATGCATCGTCGCCGGGCTGTCCGATGGCGTTTTCCAGACTGCTCATTGCCGCCCGGTAGTCGGTGTTGTATCCGATTCGTTCCTTACCGTCGAAGACAATTGTGTTGGTAGCACCGATACCGCGAACCGCCCCGTCGGCCTTGGTTACTTTTTTAAGTACCGACTCCTTGTGCGGAATAGTGACGCTGAGCCCCTTGATTCCCAACTCCGGCGCCTCGTCGATGAATTGTGAAAGGTTTTCGCGCGGTACTCGGATGGGGATGTAGACCTTGTTCATCTTCAGAAGCGTAAAGGCCGCGTTGTGAATGAGCGGGCTGAGGCTGTGGCCGATCGGGTCGGCTATTACCCCGTAGACGTCGGTCTCGCGGTCGATCTGGTCGTAGTGGTAGACTTCGGTCATGTCGCTGAAACTAAGTTGGCCGGGAGCCAGCGCCCGCTCGTGATGGAAGGTGGCATAAGTGAACGGCGCGCCGAATCGCCCGGCCAGAATCCGCGAAGCGGTGCCGATGTCGCCCATGCATAACCCAACGGTGGGCACTTTGCTCTGGCTGACGAGACGAAGTATTTTCAGATTGTCGTGGGGGTGGTTGGCCATCGTGGCGATCTTGACCAGGTCGGCATCCAGGCCGCACAGACGGCGGTGGATTGCGTCGAGGTCGTCGGGCGTTTTGCGGAAATCGTGCAGGCTGATGATCCGCTTGGTCTTGCCGAACCTGGGAATCGACGTGGCCACGTCATCTTCCAAGTCGACGTACTCCACGCCTTCGGCAATCGCCGACCGCAGAAGCAATAGCCGCTGCTGCTCGCCGCCGATGTACTTGCCGCCGTCGCGCTCGCGGCGGCAGGTGATAATCACCGGGCAGGGCCGGTCGGCAACCAGCCGCCTCATGTTCACTTCGCCGTCGATATAGTCCAGGCGCAACTCGACCAGTTCCGCCCCCTGCTGGACCAGGTGCCGATGCTCGGCCATCACGTGCCGATGCCGGCCGCGACCAATGCTAACGCAAATCATGATTAGTTATTAGTTTTCAGTTTTCAGTCGTCAGTATTGCCGGTGGATATTTCGAAGCCGCAAGCGGCCGGACTCCGCTTTCCGCTTTTTTCCACTTTCCGCTTTCCGCCTTTCCCCTTCACTTTATCCTCTCTTAAATTGCTTGTCCAACTCTTCGCGGGTGAAGATCACGGCAGTGGGGCGGCCGTGGGGGCAATGGTGCGCGTCGTCGATCAGGTGACGTTGCTCCAGCAGCGAGTTGATCTCCTCGGCCGCCAGGTGGTCGCCCGCCTTTACGGCCGCATGGCAGGCAATCGTGTGCAGCAACTCGTCCAATAGGTCCTGCCGTTGGGGCGTCTTGTCGGCGGATAGCAACTCGTCCAAAAGGGCGTGCAGTACCGCCGACGGATTCAGGTTGGCCAACATGGCCGGATAGCCGGCAATCAGCACCGTGTCGCCGCCGAACGGTTCGATCTTCATACCCAATTGGGCCAGCAACTCGCGATGCTCCAACGCGGCCGTCGATTCGGCAGGGGTCAAGTCGACCGGTTCGGGAACCAGGAGGCTTTGGGTCTCGATCGGCCCGGCGAGAATCCGCTCGCGCAGTTGCTCATACAGAACCCGCTCGTGCAGCGCGTGCTGGTCGACAACCATCACGCCGTCGGGCGTTTCGGTGACCAGGTAGCGGTTGTGTATCTGCAGTGCCCGGGCCGGTCCGGAGTCTCCCCGGGCCTCGCGGACCGCGCCCGGCGGTTCGTCCGATGCCACTTCGCTATCGCCGCCGGCCGGGGCCCAGGAGCGATCCAGCGGGGTAAGCCCTAGTGGTGCCCGCGGGGCAACGGATCGAGATGTCCCCGAACCGGCGCCCAACTCGCTCCGTGCCGGCCAGGAAGCAACCTCTCCCTTGGCCCAATCGATCAATTGCTGCCGCGCTTTGATCGCTTGTTCCTCATCGCGTTCGTAAACCGTATCGTTTCCGGCCGGATCATTGCCGACCGAATCATTGCCTGCAAAATCATTGCCGGCCGGTTGTGCCCGAACGGTCAGGTCCGTGGCAAGGAACTTCGCCCGCAAAGTCGAAAGCAACTGGCTGTACAGGCTGCTGGAATTGTGGAAGCGGACCTCGAGTTTCGTCGGGTGGACATTCACGTCGACCATTTCCGGCGGCATTGTGAGCGACAGGAACGCGATCGGGTAGCGGCCGCTGGTCAACAGCCCGCGATACGCCTCGCCCAAGGCGTGTAACAGCGAACGATCGCGGATATGACGATCGTTGAGAAACAGGTACTGCATTCTGGTGTTGCTTCGGTTGTGGCTCGGGTTGGCCACGTAGCCGGACAGCCGCACCTCGCCGTCGGTGCTTTCCACCCAGATCAAGCTATCGGCCAGATCGCGGCCGAACAGTCGGGCGATCCGCTCCAGCAGGCCGGTCGAGCCCGACAGGTCGAACACCTGTCGGCCGTTGTGCTCCAAGGTGAAATCCAATTGCGGCATGGCCAGGGCGATTCGGATGAACGCCTCGCTGACGTGGCCGAACTCGGCCTTGACCGAGCGAAGAAACTTCCGCCGAACCGGCGTGTTGAAGAACAGGTTCCGAACCTCCGCGGCCGTTCCCACCGGACAGCCACAGGGAACTACCTCCGACACGCTGCCGCCGGATACGTCCAACTCCGCCCCGCAGTCGTCCTCGGCCGTTCGGCTGCGAAGGATCAGCCAACTGATTTCGGCAATTGACGACAGCGCCTCGCCGCGAAAGCCAAGCGTTCCGATTCGGGTCAGGTCGTCGGCGTCGATCAGCTTGCTTGTGGCATGGCTGGCCACGGCCAACTCGATTTCCTCGGCCGGGATGCCGCAGCCGTTGTCCACCACGCGAACCAACTCCGTACCGCCTTTGTCCACCGAGACGTGAATCCGCGTCGCCCCGGCGTCGGCCGCGTTCTCCATTAGCTCCTTGACCACGCTCGCCGGCCGCTCGACCACCTCGCCGGCAGCGATCTTGTTTACCAGGCTCTGCGATAACTGGCGAATGTATGGCATGAGAGTTGAGAGTGGAAAGTTGAGAGTTGAAAGTTCAGAGTTGAGAGTTTACGCTATTCACTGACGACTGACCACTGACCACTACAACTTGTATTCCTTGATTTTCCGGTAGAGCGTTCTCTCGCCGATTCCCAGCATGTTGGCCGCTTCTACGCGGTTGCCGCCGGTAACGCGCAGAGTCTCGGCGATGAAGAGCCGGTCGATTTCCTCCAAGGGCTTTCCCACCAGGCCGACCAGCGAGGTGGAGGCCGGTGCGCCGGTCGGCTCGGCCGTGCCGGCCAGTTCCTCGGGCAAATCGTCGGCATCGAGCAGGCCGTCGTAATCGACTACCACCATGCTTTCGATCACGTTGCGGAGCTGGCGGACGTTACCCGGCCAGTCGTAGCCGAGCAGTTTGCGCCGCGCGGCGGGCGATACACCCTTGATCTGCTTCTGGTGCCGCTTGGCGAATAGCCTTACGAAATGGTCGATGAGCACCGGGATGTCCTGGCTCCGCTGGACCAGGGTGGGAATCCGAATGGTGACCACCTTGAGCCGGTGATACAGGTCGTTTCTAAACGTGCCCGCCTCGATGGTCTTCTCCAGGTTGCGGTTGGTGGCCGAGAGGATTCGCACGTTTACCTTGATCTGGTCGTTGGAGCCGACGCGGGTGATCTGGCCGTTTTCGAGCACGCGAAGCAGCTTGATCTGCGTGGCCATTGGCATGTCGCCCACCTCGTCGAGGAACATCGTTCCGCCGTGGGCGTATTCAAACTTACCCACCCGATCGGTCGAGGCGTCGGTAAACGCACCCTTCACGTGCCCGAACAACTCGCTTTCCAAAATGTTCTCGCTCAAGGCGGCGCAGTTCAGTGCCACGAACGGCTTGTTTTTTCGGGCACTATTCTGATGAATGGCCTGGGCGACCAGTTCCTTGCCCGTGCCCGTCTCGCCCTCGATCAGCACGCTGGCGTTTGTCGGGGCAATTCGTTTGAGCCGTTCGATGACGTCGCGCATTCGTGGGCTGTCGCCGATGACGCCCTCGAAGCCGAACTTCTCGTCGAGCCGCCGTTTCAACTCGACGTTCGTCCGGCGCAAGCGGGCACTCTCGGCCGCCTTCCGGGTAACCGCTCGAAGCTGCTTGATATCGAGCGGCTTCAACAGATAGTTGAACGCACCCTGCTGCATGGCCTCGACGGCCGAGGGAACCGTGCCGTGGCCCGTCATCAGGATCACCTCGGCGTCCGGCTGTTCCTGCTTGGCGCGGACGAGAATCCCCAGCCCGTCGATGTCGCTCATCACCAAATCGGTGACGATAACATCATAGTCGTGCTGCTGAAGCATCTCGGCGCCCTGCGTCCCGGAGGTCGCCACCCGGCAGTTGCACCCCGTCCGCTGGAGGCTTTCGGCCACCACCTGAGCGTGGGCCTCGTCGTTGTCGACCACCAGCACGTTTGCCGGCCGGGCGGTGTTGTTATCTAATTTCTTCAATTCAGTAACGGCCATGGCCGTGATGATACAGAATGTACCGCCCGCGGACCAGAACCCCCATTGTAGCGGGGTTACACGCTGGCAAATGGATGCGAGCCAAGTCGCACGTGGCTGATTTTCATGGCCTCGCGCAGACGACGATACACCGGCGTCAACAGGCAAACATAGCGCAAGCCTCGCCATCGCTCCAGAGGTCGGTCGATAAAGGCCCATTCGGCGACGTACTCATAACGGCAGTCCCAAGACACAACCTCTTGTGCCGAGTTGATTCCCCATCGGAACGGGGCATCCATGTGTTTGAGCGGGCGAATCTTGCGGTGCTTCTTAACGCACTCGGGCGAAGTAGACTGAAACAGCACTTCCGCCCCCGGAAAACGCGAGACGATTTGTGCAAACAACGTGCGAACCTGATCTTCAGTGAAGTATGGCAGCACGCCTTCCACGATTATCAGCACCTCCTGCCCAAGCGGGCGGCCAATCTCGTCCAGCCACGACCAGTCGAGAATGGACTTCGCTATCGTGCGGTTCTGTTCCGAGTCCTGGTAGAACTTCCTGCGCAGTTCGACCACCTCGGGCAGATCCAGGTCGAACCAGGTGATCCGGCCGTTGTTCACCCGCAAAAATCTCCCGTCCAGCCCGGCCCCCAAGTTCACAATTGTCGCCTGCGGGTGCCGGGCAATGAACTGGCTGGTGGCTTCGTCGAGAATCTCCGTCCGGACGGCGATGTCCACCTGGGTTATCCAGGGCCTCTTGAATCTCGTAAAGTCGTAGTCGAGCGTCTCGATGATCTCTCGGGCTTTGTCGTCGCGAATGATCGGGTTCGGTCGTTGCGTCTCCAAGAACCGCATATAGAGCGGGATAAGCAACGTTTCCGGGACGCCTGCCAGCTCGATACGCAAAGGTGCTCGTCCCCGGCGGGAATCACAGCGAGAAGGCGTTCTAAATGGATGCTTGTCTGGTTTCATAAGGCTGATACGCCAGTCGATTTCACAATTCCCTGGTCGAAGAACTTCGCGAATTTGAGCCCCGAATGCCAGGTGTCGAAGTATGCGGAGCATTTGCCGTAACTGTTATCCAGAACTACACTTGGCGTACCCAACATACAAGCCAGCAGATGCGCATGCAACCGATTTGTGACCAGGCATCGACAGTTCAGTACGCTCCGGGCGCCACCTATCACCATTTGGCGGACCAACCGCTGCCAACGGTCATTGAACCATTCGGCGGGCAGGAACCTGCCCAGCAAGTACACCGATGCCAGTGTTACCCAGGCCTGGTACGTCCGCAACGGGGCCGTCTCATGCCAGTCGATGCAGATCGCTTTCTCCGAGGCCGAGACCGACGGCGCAGGCCGGCCTCTCCAAAAGGGATTCAGCAGACTCAGCACATCCGGAAGGCCTATCCAATTCCGTCGTTTTGGAATCGGGGTCACGTTGGTCCATTCCCAGTCGCGGCGCATGAAATAGAGGATACCGTCCCGGTGGCGGGGCGGGGCGAATTCGCAGTTCAACGTGCTCGGCAGGGGATAAAGGAACGCCGCCATGTCCGGCACGAGCGTCAAGGTCGTGGTGGTGAATTCCGCGAGAGCGAGTTCAAAGCTCTTTTGTTCGCGCACGAAAAGATGCAGATCGTCATGTTGCCGCAGTTTTTCGGCCGACTGCCGCAAACGTTCGGGGCTGCGATAGTAAATGGTTTGCGGCAAGAACACGATGCGATGGTTGGGATACGCTTGGACGATCGCTTCCCGATGCTTCTGGTAACGGTACAGATCCCCCATGTTCCCGCCGGCATGGCACAGGATGATCGTTTCCAGCGGGAGCTTCGGAAAGCGAAAGTTGTCGATATGCCAACGCCCCAACACTTGAAAATTGCCGCGCCGAAACCACAATTCCGTGGCCAGCATCAACATCTGGTCGCCGGTGTTACCGTGAACTGGATAGTCGACGTACACCACGGTAGATCCGTCGGGAACCCGCTCCGCCAAGGATGAAGCCAACCGGTCCTGGGTAATGCTCCAAAACGCATCCAGTTCGCGTTGGGTGGGGCACGGAGGGATTTCGATATCAAGGTTTGCCAACATCTGACGCATGCCGTAGAACCATCCTACATTTTGGCCAAACTCTTACAAAATGTCGAGCCGGACTTAGCGTTTACAGGGAGGTGGCGGCGGGCGAGTTTGGATGTGTGTCTTCGTACGGACGATCTTCGATTACACGGACCTTTTGGCCACCGCCGAACCGGTACACAATGCCTCGCCACTCGTGGGTGCGCACAAACAAGGTCGAAATCAATCCGGCCGCGTAGATCACTTGGGTCAAAGGGATGGCCAGCAGGATCCGGGCCATGGTGGCTCCGGTCAGCCAGTCCGTAGGCTCGCCACGCGCCCGGATAATCCGCTGCACGCAGGCTTCCATCGGCACCATCATTATCACCATTGCGGCCAGGTAGAGCGCCAATCCCCCGCCGGCCCACGCAGCCGCTTCCCAATGCGTTTTCAGCAGCGCGCCCAACAATAGGCCGATCGCAAGCAGTTGTGTCGCCGAGGTGACGATGCCATGAACGACGACGGCCCACCACCATGGATTATGGAGTCGGACGCTCAGCAACTGGCGTTGCATGAAGTGAAAGAAGCCGGGAACGTCACACGTTTCACGATTGACCATCATCGCCGACGGCACGAATGCCACCCGGAGTTTCGCTTGCACCAGGGCCCGGCAAATCGTGCTATCTTCACCGAAGGCGTGTGCCAAACGGTCCAGCAGATCAGATCGGCGGAAAACACTCGTTTTCAGCGCCATCGAGCCGCCCCAGGCGATCCCGTACCAGTACATTTGTACGACGGCTGCCGCGTTCCAGGCGTGGCGGACCAGGCTTCCCCAGGAGGCCTCGGGCGGCATGTACCAGCGGTTTCCGGCGGCGGCCCCCACCTGCTCATCGGCCAAGGGAGCGACCAGTTCGCGGAGCCAGGTGCGGTAGGCAATCGTGTCGGAATCCAACGATACCACCACTTCGTGCGAGGCATCCAACCCAGAGATCGCCTGCAACAAGCTAGCTGTCTTGAGGCTGCAGGTACCGCGACGTTCGCTGAGAGGATTGATCTCGACGTTGGTCGCCCCACGACGGCGCACGACCTCTTCGACGACACCCCAGGCCGGGTCCTCGCGGCAGTCGACCACGACCTTGATCTCATAGTCTGGGTAGTCCTGATCCAACAGGGCCTCGACGCAATCGCTCAGGAAAGGATCGCTGCCGCGCAGGCAGAGTATTACGGCCGCCTTGGGGCAGTACACGTCGGTGTTACGGCGTTGTTTCCGGCGGAGCAGAACCCAAAGCCAGCCGAGCACCATCAGACCCTGGCCGACGACCATCGCTATCAGTATCCAGAATACGACAATTGCCGACTCGTTCACGGTTCGATCTCAGTAAGGTGGATTTGCAGTGGAATCATATTTTGGGGTATCCGCTGTCTTCGGACGACGGCTCCAATCCCTCCAACCAACGAAGGTCCCCTTTGGCGAGCCGGCGAGCAGCCCAGCAATAGGGGCCGCACCATCGCCTGGCACCACGGAGAACCAGGCCGCTGAAGTATAGTATAGTCTTCTTCAACGGCCCTGTCTTCGTGGAGCGGCCGTTAGGGGGCGTTTTTTCCAGCACAAGCGGATTCCAGAACATCCGGCCGTCGATCGGCACAAGCCCGTGCGGAAGGTAGAGCCTGGCCAAATCGCCGCTGTACCGGCGGTTCGATCGCAAGTGTGTTGGCGAGAAAAGTGAAAGCTCGAAAAACGGGGCGTGAACGATCAAGCGTCCTCCAGGCCGGAGGTAACCGGCCAGTTGCCCCACGAATCCCACCGGGTCGGGCAGGTGCTCCAGCACGTCCAGGCATGTTACGACATCGTACGCCCCGGTTTCAATTCGGCCGCGGTCTTGGAGCACGATCACCGAATGGCCGGAAGAAGCGAAAATCTTTCGAGCGAACTCGACGGAGTAATTCGACACCTCGTGGTACGTTACGTTGTGCCCGCACTCGGCTAAATGAAGACTGTCGAATCCCAACCCGTCGCCGCTCGCGAGGATATCGAGAGGCCCCGGCCGGTCGCGGGCGAGGTATTCGGCAATCCAGCGGCGCATTTCAAGTTTTAGCGGTCTTCGATTCCAGACAACCAACCCATAAAGGTAGGCATCCGATTGCTCGTAGAATTCAGCCAGCTTGTCGGTCCAGACGTGCGGACGGATTCCCAGCCGGTGGAGATCTTTGCACACATTGGCGCAAATGGACTGCTCCTCTTCGTGGAGCTTGCGACGGACCAAGTTAGGTGATTGGCCTGTCACTTCCGCAATCAACTCGACTAGCCGCCCGTTGTTACCCAAAGGCCCTACCAGCGGCGACGGTATTCGGCGTGAGTCGGCGGCGTTGCTCATCTGTCTTGTCTTTGCGAGCAAGTTAGTTCAGTTAGGACCTGCAAGACAATAAGTTACCGAATTATCGCATGGAACGAGGATGGATTTCGTAGTTCCATTCGCCATGGAACTTGTTTCGTTTGATGTGAACCTCGGCGATTTCGTCGTTGGTTACCTTG
>JAUWJC010000491.1 GCA_030607895.1 Pirellulales bacterium | reverse complement strand
TGTTCACTTATCCCTCTACAATGACAAATAATCACTGACCTATAATCAATCACCAATAAGCAGTGACCACTAAGCACTGAGCACTGACCACTGACCACTAATCACTGGCTACTGACAACTGGCCACTAATCAGTACCGCCCCCGATACGTCTTTGCCGTGGGCTGCCTATCTTGGCTGAGCCTGGGGGTTTGGCTGGTCTGGCCTTTGCTTTCGACGAACACCAGTAGATCGGCTCGGGCGGGTGAGGTGAGCAGCGGCAGCGGCAGCGGAAGCCCGGGCACCCACGGCTTGCCCTCGGCCGGAACCGGCAACGCCACCATGCCCATGCCAATCAACAATACCTGCTCGACCGGCCAGCGAAATCGCTCGTGGAAGCGGAAATGCGTGATCTGCGGCACCTCGACCTTGGTGCGCTGACGTGGGGCTACCGAGGTGGGAACATCGACCATTACCGGTATCATCTTCTCTACTTGGTCGATATTGAGCTTGATTACCGCGTCGATTGTCTTGCCGTCAACCGACAACAGCGGGTTGAACTCCAGGGAGAAGCCTTCGTCGATATGGGCCTTTTGCGGCTCGAAACCGGGCCAAACGTCCGCTCGCATCGTCACGCTGCGAACATAGCTCCGCTCCCGCAACGACGAAATCACCGGCGACTGGCCGTTGTTCACCAACAGGTGCGGCGAACTGTGTTCCCGATAGTCGGTGCGGCGTTTCAACTCGGCCATCAGCACGGCCGCGTCTTCCTTCTCGAGCAGCCAGGCCTGGACTCCCGGCGCTTGTACGGTTATCGGCCGCAGAAGACGCTGCGCCCGGGCACGCCAACTGGGGTGGTCGACCGTCGCCACCTGAAGACCGAACGCCCGGCTCTGGGCCTCCCGGCTGACGAATCGGTCGCCGATGCCGGCCACCAGGCCTTGCATCTCGGGCGTATGGTAAACACGCAACGTGCGGCGCGAAGCGTTCAATATCCCCATCGGTTCGGAGTGCCAGGCTTCGTAGCCCGTCTCTCGCAATATCCAGTCGACCAGCGACTGCTCGGGCCGATTGGTGGTGGTAACCCGAAGCGTGTACGGGCTGATGTCGTACTCCCGCCACACCTGGCCGGCGTCGGAGGGTAGCTTGCCGTTGCCGGTGGTCACTCGGGCGACCCGTTGCCGGGAAGGTGCCTGGCCGGTAACCACGCTGGACGGTGCCGGGCTTCTGCGGGCGGCGCCGCTGCCGGAGGCCGTGTTGGGTGTGGAAGAAGCCGTTCCGGCGGACGCGCTCCGCCATGCCGTCACGCCGGCCCCGGAACCGGGCACCGGAGCCTGCGCCCGTGCCAATCCGGCCGACGTCAGGACCACAATCACCGTCAACGAGAATCTTGCCAACATGCTTCAGCCTCCTTGCCGAAGTCGCCTCCCGGGCCACGATAATCCGGGACATATCCAGAACGATATTTTCAGAAGTGGGGGCGGCAGTATAGTGACGCCCACCGTCGGAGGCAATACCGATGGACGGATTGGCGTTTACGATAGTCAGCCTGGGGGGCAGCAGAATTCGCCCGGAAGGGAATCCCGGCCGGGTGGCCCCAGGCCATTGACCCGCCCGGATACCCCAACTAGACTAGTAGGTGTAGTTGCTCTGGGTAAGGTTTAGCCGGCGAGTTTACTCGCCGCTGGTTCGTTCCCGGCGGACAAGTCCGCCGGCTAAACCGAACTCGTCGCAAAATAGTGTGTTTCGCGATGTTTCACCTCCGTGAACAGTTACACCAGGTCTCGGGAGCGGCATCGGTTCGGCGCTCCTTTTTGTTTACGCCGGGATGCCGTGCCGCGTCCGGCTGAACCGCACATTCCACCGAAGGGAAAACCAATGAAGCTCCCAACGGCAGCGCAAGACGCTCCCCGATGGGATGGCCTGCGACGTGAGTTGCTCGTTGATGGGCAGGTAGTGAAACGTTTTCGCGTTCCCGCGCCAAACCAGATTGCCGTCTTGGCGGCCTTCCAGGAGGAAGGCGGGCCGCCCCAGGTTTTCGATCCCCTGCCGCCCGAAGGCGACCAGAACCCCAAGCGGCGGCTGCAAGAGACCATCAAGGCGCTAAACGGCCATCGTCTTGCGCCGATAATCCGTTTCCGCGGCGACGGCACCGGCCAAGGCGTACTCTGGGAATGGACCACCGATCCCGGCTGATTCATCCACCCGCCACGCTCCCCCAGACCTCCTCCACAGCTCCCGTAGACGATTCTCGGCCGTCCGCTCAGACTACGTCATAGTGGATTGAACGTGACAGACAGACAGTTGATTTCGTTTTCCCTTTTTTGTGAAGGAGGTAACGTTATGTTGTGCCGCAGGTTTCTTGGTTGTCTGATCGTTGTGTTGTGGGCGCTCGTGGCCAATAGCACGGCAGACGCCGAAATCGTGAATTTCACATTTGAGGGCGATACCGTAGGATCAATGCCAACAGGTTGGAGCGAGACAAGTGGATATGATGGCCATTCGGTAACCGCATACGTCACGACCACAACTGCGGGTGCGGGTGCGCAGTGCTTCTACATGGACGATTGGGCAGGTGCTTCACAGCTTTCGCTGCGAACGTCTTTTGCTTCTCAGTCTTCCGGGTTGTTTCAGTTGACCGGAATGGCTCGTGTCGAGCAGGACGATGTCGGTCTTAATCCTTTTGGCTTGCTCGGCTATGCCAACAGTCGTTTCAATAATCTCAAGTTCTCGTCAGATGGAACGTTCCGGTACGAAAATGGTCATAGCAATTGGGTGTCTACCGGAGCAACGTATGAGCCAGGGGAGTGGTACGACTTTTTGTTTGTGATCGACATGGAGACGCGCCGCTGGAGTTTCGAGATTGAAGACCAACTCGGAAATCCAGTCTGCTCAGCAACTGATCTACAATTCGGTTCATCTTCCATCTACACAGGCCTCTTCTACGAGATCCGCTCCTATGGTGTTGGTGGTTCCGGGGCTGGCCAATGGTACATCGACAACATTGAACTTAAGCAGGTACCCGAACCTTCAACGTTGGCCCTGTTGGCGACCGCCGTGGCGAGTCTCCTGTTCATGGCATGGCGGCGACGACGACGGGTGGGCGTCGTTTAGCCGGCGAGTTTACTCGCCGCGATTGGCGGCGGTTCCGACGACAAACGCGGCGTGCAAGCACGCCGGCTAAACTTCTTCATGGCGGCGACGGCACCGGCCAAGGCATACTCTGGGAATGGACCGCTGATCGCGGCTGATTCATCCCCCGTCACGCTCCCCTAAACCTCTCGTGCCGCTCCCGAACGCGCTTGTCTGCGAGCCAGTCGTTGATGTATAATTGCTCTATGCATATCGAGGATATCTGGAGAAGAAACAGCTATGGCGGAAGCCGTAACCGTTTGGTACGACAAGGAAGGCGATTTTCTGGAAGTTCTCTTCGAGAAGACCAAGGGGTTTTTCAAGCAAACAGCCAACGACGCCGTGATGGAGAAGGGAAGCCAGGACGGGCGCGTCATCGGCTTCTCGATCCTCAAGGTGAGTCAACTCCAAGAGCAGCAGCCCCTCTCGGTCGTCTTGCGGCAGTGACTCT
>JAUWJC010000031.1 GCA_030607895.1 Pirellulales bacterium | reverse complement strand
GGGAAAGCCCGGCGGCTAAACGGTAGATCAGTGGAACATAGCGTTGTAGTGCCAATTCGGTTCCACACATCTAGCGGCCCGAGTGGAAGACTGCGTATAATGGAAGAACTGTTCCAACTGGCCGCGAACGGTTACGGTTCCCGCATGGTCATTTAGAGGTAAGGAAGCGGTTATGCCTGTTCCGATGGAACTCTCGCGGATTATTATCAGCGAGATCAACGACCAGCAAGTGATCTATTTGAAGGAAGTGGGCGGGGAGCGAACGTTTCCTATCTTGATTGGGATTTTCGAGGCCACGAGCATCGACCGGCGGGTGAAACACTACGAATCACCCCGTCCGCTCACCCATGATTTGATCGTTAGCGTAGTGGAGCAGATGGGCGGGGAGTTCCAGGATGTGATGATCAGCGACTTGAGAGAGCACACTTATTTTGCCAAGCTTCGCATCCGCTTCGAGGGCGAGTTGGTCGAGATCGACGCCCGCCCCTCCGACGCCATCGCCGTGGCGGTTACATGCGACCCGGCACTACCCATCTATGTGAGCGAGGACGTGCTAAACGACGTGCTGGGAGAGTGAAGGCAAAGCGGAAAGCGGATTTGCCCCCTTCCGCTTTCAGCTTTCCGCTTTCCGCTTTGCTTCACACTGTCACGTCGGCGAATTCGTCTCTGAGCACCGCGAGTGCCTTTTCACCCTGCCGGCCGTCGACGACTACATTGACGCGGACTTCACTTGTGCTGATTATATCGACGTTTATCCCCACTTGCGCCAGCGAGTGGAACATCCGGCTGGCCACTCCGGTGTGGCTCCGCATTCCGATGCCGGAAACCGACAGCTTGGCCACCTCGGAAGAACAGCCAGGCGCGGGGCAGCCGAACCGTTGAGTTAACTCGGTGGCAATCTCCATGCTCTTGGCGAGGTCTTTCCGTGGAACGGTAAAACTGACGTTGGCTTTTCCTTCCCAGCCGACACTCTGCACGATCATGTCGACCACAATTCCACCAGCGGCAATCTCTTCGAAAATTTGCGCCGCCAGGCCCGGCCGGTCGGGTACTCCGGCCAGCGTAATCCGGGCGTCGGAAGCGTCCAGGCTGATGTCGTCGATCATCAGGTCTTCCATCCCCTGCATTCTGGCCACCACGTTGGCTGCCGCTGCCGGCTGGGGTGTTGTGGTCTGCCTCTCGCGCCGGCCGGCGAGCGAGGACGGTTCGCTTTCGAGTTGAAAAACCTCGTGTACCGTCCGCAATGCTTCAATCGCCCTTTTGCGTTCCACCAGCACCGAGATTTTGATTTGGCTGGTGGTAATCATGAGGATATTGATTCCCTTTTCGGCCAACGCGCGGAACATCGTTTCCGCCACGCCCGTTTGGGTCGCCATACCCGATCCAACAACCGATATCTTCGCAACGTCGTCGTCATGGTTGAATCCTTCGGCGCCCAGTTCGCGGGTAGCTTCCTCGACGGCTTTGAGCGTGGTGGGCAGGTCGTCGCGGACGACGGTGAAGGAGATATCGGCCCGGCCGTCGGCGCCGACATTCTGCACGATCATGTCCATGGCGATGTTTTTTGCCGCAATTCTCGAGAAGACGGTCAGCGCGGCCCCCGGCCGATCGGGTACGCCCAGCACGGTCACCCGGGCCTCGTTCTTGACCATGGCCGCCCCACAAACCGCCTTATCGAGTGCCTCCGGCTCCGCGGCGATCATCGTGCCCGGATTGTCGCCGAGGCTGCTCCGCACATGCACCGGCACCGAAAACTTCTTGGCGAACTCGATCGACCGGCCGTGCATTACACCCGCCCCAACGCTGGCCAGTTCCAACATTTCGTCGTAGCTGATCCGCGCCACCCGGCGTGCCTCGGGCACCAGTCGCGGATCGGTGGTGTAGATGCCGTCCACGTCGGTATGGATTTCGCACGAGTCGGCCCCCAGCACGGCCGCCAGGGCAACCGCCGTGGTGTCGCTGCCGCCGCGCCCCAGCGTAGTGATATTGAAACCCTCGTCGATCCCTTGAAATCCGGCGGCAATTACGATCTTGCCGCCGTCCAACGCCTCGCGCATCCGGTCGGTCGAGATCGAGCGGATTCGGGCCTTGGTATGCGTACTGTCGGTCATAATGCCTATTTGGGCGCCCGTCAGGCTAATTGCCTCGTGACCCAGCGAGTTGATGGCCATCGCCATCAGCGCCACGCTCACCTGCTCGCCGGTCGACAGGAGCATGTCCATCTCCCGCGCCGGCGGCTCATCGGTTATTTCCCTGGCAAGCTTCACCAACGCATCGGTGTTCTTACCCATGGCGCTAACAACCATTACCACCTGGTGACCGTCCTTCTGCGCGCGGATCGCCTTGCGTGCCGCCGCCAGGATCTTTTCGCTATCGGCCACACTCGTGCCGCCAAATTTCTGAACGATGATTGACATGAGAGTTGAGGGTTGAGAGTTGAAGAAAGTTGAGAGTTGAAAGTTGAGGCAGTGGACGTTGCGAAGCCGCAAGCGACCACTACCCACTATCCACTATCCACTACCCACTATCCACTATCCACAAAATACGGCATTACACGCCAGCCTTCCTCGAAGACCAATTCCGATTTCCGCGACGTTGGGTCATCGTAAGTGGAGGCCCGGTCCGGTGTTATGCCGCTGCCGGCAATGGCCAGCGGAACGAACCCGTGAGCATGTGTCTTGGTCCGAATCAACGTGGGGTGGGCGGGCGTTACCATAATGCGGTAGTCGCCTTGCGATTTCAGGTATTCGTGTACGGGCCCGACGATGTGCCGGTCGATTTCCTCCAACGCCTTGATCTTTGCCGCGACATCGCCTTCGTGCGACGCTTCGTCGGTTGCTTCCACGTGAACGAAGATCAGGTCAACGTCATCCAGGGCACGGATCGCATGGCGGCCCTTGGCGGCGTAGTCGGTATCGGTATAGCCGGTTGCCCCGGGCACTTCAATCCGCGACCAGCCCACCAGTATGGCCAGGCCCCGCAAAAGGTCCACGGCCGTGATCATCGCGCCGCGTTTTGCAAACCGCTCGGCAAACGGCGCGTGTTTGGGCATACTACCCTGGCCCCACAGCCAGAAGTTCGTGGCCGGCAGCTTGCCCCGCTCGAGTCGGGTGGCGTTGACCGGATGGCCGGCAAAGAGATCGATGCTGTCGCTCATCAATTGGTTCAGTGTGTCGCTGCCCGGGCCGCGGGGATAATCGTCCAGCACGGACCTGTCGGTCAGATCGTGCGGCGGCGTGGTCCGCGTGTCAACCGAGAACGGAACCTCTCCGCCCGACGCCCGATAGACGAGCAAATTCCGATAGCTCACGCCGGGATGGAATTCCAACTGGTCAAAGCCCGACTGTTCAGAGCCCAATTCCTCTTGGGCGGCCTTCATCAGCTCGGCCGCCTCGGCTGTCGAGATATGCCCGGCCGTGAAGTCCCGCATCACCTGGTCTTCTATCGTCACCAGGTTGCAGCGGATGGCCCAATCGTCCGGCCCCAGTTCGATTCCCTGGGCGACGGCTTCCAGCGGTGCCCGGCCGGTGTAGTGCTCCAGCGGGTTGTAGCCCAAGAGGCTGAGGTTGGCCACGTCGGAGCCGGGTGGCAACTGTTCGGGTACGTTGTTGGCCCGGCCGACCACACCCGCCGTGGCAATCGCGTCCATCGCCGGCACCCGGGCAGCTTCCAGCGGAGTTCTGCCGTCCAACGACTCCTGTGGCTCGTCGGCACAACCGTCGGGAACGATAATCGCGTATTTCATTTAATAGTTTTCAGTTTTCAGTTTTCAGTTATCAGTTATCAGTGGCCAGTTGGTTATTGACTTTTTCCGAGTTGGTGAGATGCGAAGCCGCAAGCGACTTGTTCGGACACTACTGATAACTGACAACTGATAACTGATAACTCACTTCAATTCCGCACTCTCATCCGCACGCTGCCCGCTTGGACACAGGATAACCCGTCGATCTTCGCCATCGCATCGCTTACCGCGCCCTCGGGTGCCAGGTGCGTCATGATGACCAGCGGGACAATCCCGTCGGCCTCTTCCTCATCCGCCGCTTCGTGCTGGATGACCGAGGCGATGGAAACGTCGTGCCGGCCCAATACGCCGGCAATCTCGGCCATTACACCGGGCCGATCGTCCACGCCCAGGCGAAGGTAGAACCGGCCGGGTATCTTCTCGGGGTCCCGGGCGGCAACCGGGGCTTCCTTCTCGCCAGACCACAACTCCAGCGTGCGGAAGGTGATTGCCGTGCGGCCCACAACCGTGTCGATCAGGTCGGCCACCACCGCCGAGGCAGTCGGCATCTGACCGGCCCCCAGCCCGTGGAAGAACACCCGACCCACGGCATCGCCGACCACCCGAATCGCATTGTGCGCCCCACGCACTTCCGCCAACGGCGTACCGTGCCGGACCAGCGTGGGCGAGACGTGCAGTTCGAGCCCCTCGGGCACCAACTCGGCGATGGCCAGCAGCTTGACACTGTAACCCAACTCCCGGGCGTAACGCAAATCGGCCACGTCGACCGTATCGATCCCAGTCCGCGGGATGCTCCTCCAATCGACCCGGGCACCGAAGGCCAGGTGGGCCAGGATTGCCAGCTTTTGGGCCGCATCGCTGCCGTCGACGTCCATGCTCGGATCGGCCTCGGCATAGCCCAACCGCTGTGCTTCGGCAACCGACGCCGCGTAGTCGGTACCGTGCTCCTCCATCCGCGTGAGAATGAAGTTGCTCGTGCCGTTGAGAATCGCGTGCAGCGATTGAATCTGATTGGCCGACAAGCACTGACCAATACCGGTAATAATAGGGATCCCTCCGGCAACCGACGCCTCGAACGCAATCGACCGACCCAGCTCTCGCGCCCGATCGAATAACTCGGGGCCGTGCTCGGCCAGTAGGGCCTTGTTGGCTGTGATCACGTCCTTGCCGCTCTCCAGCAGCTTGAGCATGATAGATCGGGCAGGCTTCAGACCGCCGACTAACTGGACCACCGCGCCGATCCTCGGATCGTCGGTTACCCGGGATAAGTCGTCACTCAGCAGGCCGGCCGGCAGTGCGACATTGCGAGTCCGGGTCAGGTCGGTGTCGACCGCGCACGCCAACTCGATCCGTCGACCGGCGTGCCGGGTGATCCGATCGCTGTTTTCCAACAGCAACCGGGCGACCCCCGATCCGATCGTCCCCAACCCAACAATGGCAACCCTGGCAGTCTCCATGGCAGTTCCGATTATTTGAGGATGTCTGGGAATTGGAGCCGGCCAATCAAGTTGTAAAGCCGCGACCAGTGGTCGCGGTATTCCCCGGCAACGACTCAACGACCCGAAAAACCGCGACCACTGGTCGCGGCTTTACAATTGGCAATTCCCGGACACCATCGATTATTTCATCAGTGAGCCGAATCTAAACAATTCATTCTATGTTAGCTTGGCCAATTTGGTCAAGCGGAGCCGCCAGACAATCCACCGCTTGCACAATTCGGGCCATCGGCGATACTAATGGTTTACTCAGGCGTTAGTGCTTCGATGAGACAATAAGAACTAACTATACGAGGAGTAGACCATGGATTCCCGTGCGTTGTCCCTGTTCCAGGAAATCCTGGAAACCCCCAGCCCTTCCGGTTTTGAGAGTTCCCTGCAAGAGATCGTCCGCCGCTACGTGGCCGATTTCGCCGACGAAGTAACCACCGACGTGCATGGGAACGTAATGGCGGTGAAAAACCCCGACGCGCCCTTTAGGCTGATGCTGGCTGGACATTGCGACCAGATCGGCCTGATCGTCTCGCACATCGACAGCGAAGGATTCCTCTACGCCCAGTCAATCGGCGGCTGGGACCCGATCATTCTGCTCGGTCAACGCATGACGGTCTGGTCCGACAACGGCCCGGTCTTCGGCGTCATCGCCCGAAAACCCATCCACCTGCTCACCGAAGAGGAGAAAAAGCAGGTCCCCAAACTCAAAGACCTTTGGCTGGACATCGGAGCGTCCGATCAGGAAGAAGCCGAGAAGATGGTCCGGGTGGGCGACCCGGTGACGGTCGAGTTGGTCTACCGAGAGATGCCCAACAACCGGGCGGCCGCGCCGGCAATGGACGACAAGTGCGGGATGTGGGTAGTGATCGAGGCGCTGCGGCGAGCGGACAAGAGCAAGCTCGACTTCGGGCTGTACGCCGTTTCCACCGTCCAAGAGGAAGTCGGCCTGAGAGGCGCAAAAACCAGCGCCTTCGGTATCGACCCACAGGTGGGCATTGCGGTGGACGTCACCTTCGCCACCGACTGCCCCACAATCGAGAAGAAGCAGGAGGGCGACATCAGCCTGGGTAAGGGGCCGGTGGTCTATCGCGGGCCGAACATGAACCCGCGGGTGGTTCAGCAACTCATCGAGGTGGCCGACGCCAACGAGATTCCCTACCAGCTTGCCGCCGCCGGAAAACCGCCCGGCACCGACGCCAACGCCATCCAAATCTCCCGCTCCGGCGTGGCCACCGGCTTGGTCAGCATCCCGAACCGCTACATGCACAGCCCGGTCGAGATCGTCTCGCTGGACGACATGGACCAGGCCGCCGACCTCTTGGCCCGCTTCGCCGAGAACCTCACCCCGGGGGCCGATTTCACGCCATGACCAGCGACGGGGGTTATTCCCACGGCAGCGGCGGGCCGCAATCAAAACCGCGCTTCTGTCCCTCAGCCCCCGGCTCTGCCGGGGGATTGTCTTCCATTGAACGCAGGTCATTGGCACCACCCATCCCCTGAGGGCCGTCCCCCGGCAAAACCGGGGGCTAAGGGAATGTTTTGTCAGAAAGACGAGCTTCCACGGGTTTGTAATGCAGAGGGAACGGCCCGCCTGGAGGGGGTATATGCCGGTGTGTGTTTGTGTTGTTGGAAAGCACCCCGTGTGTGGTATAATCAAAGCAGTCGGACTTGGAGTGCGCTCAAAAGGTGAAGATCATCATGCCCATAACAGAATATGCTCATATCACGATCAATTCGGACGGTGTTCCGATGATTCTTGGCACGCCGATAAAGGTGGTCGAAATCGTGCTCGATCACCTTGCGTACGGTCTAGACGCCGAAGGCATCCATCGGGAATACCCCCACTTCACACTCGGGCAAATCCACAGCGCCCTGGCCTATTACTACGACCACAAGGCAGAAATGGACGAGGAGCTCGAGCGGAGTGAGCGGGAGGTCGAGCGTCTGAAGGCGGAGATCGACAAGTTGCAGGGCCCGTCGCGGTTGAGAGCGAAGCTCAAAGCGATGGGCCGGCTGCCATGAGGGCGATGTTGACAACCAACCCGGGAAGTAAAGTGAGGCCGATAATGTCCACCACGGAATACGCTCATATCACCGTCAATCCTGAAAACGTACCTTTGATTGTCGGCACGCAGGTGAAAGTGGTCGAAATCGTGCTCGATCACCTTGCGCACGGCTCAGACGCTCGGGAGATTCATCGTGAGTACCCCCATCTGAGCCTCAGTCAGATTTACAGTGCATTGGCGTACTACTATGATCATCAGGTCGAGGTTGACGAGGACATCGCGCAGAGAATGCGGAAAGTAGAGCAGATCAAGGAGAGAACGGGCCCTGGACCGGTCACGCTGAAACTCAAGGCCATAGGGCGGCGGCCGTGAGCCTTCGATTCTACATGGATCATCAGGTTCGTCTTGCAGTTGCCGACGGTCTGCGGCGTCGTGGTGTCGATGTGCTAACGGCCTACGAGGACGGGGCTGCTAGATTGAGCGACAAACGCATTTTCGAGCGGGCCGCCGAACTGGGGCGGATTGTCTTCACTCACGACGATGATTTCCTTGCGCTGGCCGATCGCTGGCGACAAGCCGGTCGCTCATTTTCCGGATTGGTATACGCGCACCAACTCCAAGTAACGGTCGGCAAGGCAATCCAAGACCTGGAACTCATTGCCAAAGCCTCGAATACCGAGGATATGCGGAACCGCGTTGAGTATCTTCCTTTGCGCTGAACCGCCCGACACCGACACCAACGCCATCCAAATCTCCCCGGTCGAGATCGTCATGGACATTTCACCTTCGGTTTACGAGCACGCCGCGTTTTTGATCGGCCGGACGCCTTGGGAGGTGTCGCGCGACGCGGATTTGGTTTTCGAGGCGCATGCCGCGGCGTATCGGCGCTACCGGCACACGCCGATCATGCCGGGTATCGACATCTATAACCTCGAGGCCGAAGCATACGGCGGCGTGGTCGAGAAGCCTGGCGGGGTGGGTATCCCGGCCATCAGCAAGCCGATCTGCAAGTCGGTGTCGGAGTTGGTAGACCTCAAACCGTTCAATCCGCGCACTGCCGGGCGGATTCCCATGGCAATCGACGTTGCCGCCCGGCTTGCCCGAGAGTTCCCCGAAGCCGAAATCCGACTGCCGGTGAGCGGCCCGTTTTCGATTGCCAGCAACTTGGTGGGCTTCGAGACGCTGTTGTACGACGTGGCCACGCAACCGGAGCAAGCTGCCCGGGCGCTAATGCACCTGGTGGACGGCCAGGTTGCGTTTGCCGAGGGGATCAAGGAGCGAGGGCTGGACGTTGCGTTTTTCGAGTCGGCGGCCTGTCCTCCGCTGTTGTCGCCCGCCATGTTCCGCCGGATCGAATTGCCCGCCCTGAAAGCGACCATGGAGCGCATGGCGGCAGTCCTGGGGCATCCGGTCCCGTGTATCATCGGCGGCAACACCACGCCCATCCTCGACGCAATGCTCGAGACGGGCACCAAGTACGTCGTGGCACCCTACGAGACCGACCAAAAGGCCTTCATCGAGAAGGTTTGGGACCGGACCGACGTGCGGGTTCGCGTCAACAGCGACGTGGAGGTTATTTCCCGCGGCACTTGGGAACAAATCCGTGCCGATGCCGATCGGATCATCCAACTCACCGCCGGCCGCGAGAACGTCTGCCTGGGCACCGGCGCGTTGCCCTACGAAACGCCGCCGGAAAACGTCCTGATGGTGATGGAATACGTCGGCAGATGAGTGGGCCATTGTTCCCAGCCTTGTCGATGGTATAATCGGTGGCTGCCAAATTCCGTCACCATGGAGTTGCGCTGAATATGAAGATGCCCGAGAAAAAAATCGCCTTGGCACTGATGGCTCATCCGGACGACGCGGAGATGATGTGTGCCGGCACGCTGATTCGCCTGGCGGAGGCGGGCTGGGAGATACACATCGCCACCGCCGCACCCGGCGATTGCGGCACGATGACCGAGAACTGCTGGGATATCAGTTGCACCAGGACCAACGAGGCGAGGAAGGCCGTGTCGTTGATCGGTGGAACGTATCACTGCCTGGACGAACGGGACGGCCTGGTGGTGTACGACAAGCCCACGTTGCAGAAGGCAATCGACCTGTTCCGCGTGGTGGCCCCAACGCTGGCACTGACGCATACGCCGGCCGACTACATGATGGACCACGTGATGGTCTCGATGTTGGCCCGGGCGGCCAGCTTCATCTATTCGGCCCCGAATGTTTCCAGGCATCCTCGCGCCGAGCATTCCACCGTACCGTACTTGTATTACTGCGACCCGGTCGACATGACCGACCCGCTGGGTAATCCGGTCGAGCCGACCACCTACGTGAACATCACCGATCAATTGGAGAAGAAAACCGAGATGCTGGCCTGTCATGCCTCGCAGCGCGAGTGGCTGCGGGCGCAACACGGCATGGACGAGTACATCGATACGATGAAACGCTACGCCGCCGAGCGTGGTGAACAGGCGGGCGCCCAGGCCGCCGAGGCGTTCATCCAGCACCGCGGCCACCCTAACCCGGCGGACGATATACTGGCGGAACTTTTTGGAGGGAAGAAGGGGTAGGGTGGGCACCGCCCACCGGAACCACCCGAACTATCGGAACTATCGAACTAATTTGGTGGGCGGTGCCCACCCTACTGGTTACACGAAGGAGTTGTCTGCAAGGTGTAGGGTGGGCACCGCCCACCGGAACCACCCGAACCATCGGACCAATTCGGTGGGCGGTGCCCACCCTACTGGTTACACAAAGGAGACGATTCAATGTCGCGTTCAATAAGCAAGGTAGCGCCCGGCTGGTGGGACTACACAACGTTGGATTCCGAGATTCTCGACGACACGGCAAGGGTGACGGCCCGGGACATCGAGCAGTTGGCCCGGCCCGGTTTTCGCGTGGTAATGTACGACTCGCTCGAGGACTTCTACCTGGCCGAGGCGTTGGAATACATCAGCGCCTGGAAGCAGTCGACTGCCGACAACCCGGCGGGCATTTGCGGCCCGATCGGCCCGACCGAGCAGTTGCCGCTGGTCGCCCGGCTGGTGAACGAGTTGGAGTTGGACATTCGCAGCGCTCACTTTTGGGGTATGGACGAATGGGTGGATGCCCAGGGCGTGTCCGTGCCGGCCACGCATCCGCTAAGTTTCGCCCGGGCCGACATGGCGTTGTGCTTCGACCGCATCAAACCCGAACTGCAAATGCCCGAATCGCATCTGCACTTTCCCACCGGAGACCTGGAGGCCTACAGCAACAGTTACGACGAGATTCGCTGCCTGGTGATGCAGGGTGGGCAAGGCGACGTGAAACACTGGGCCTTTAACGATCCGCCCAAGCGAGAAGGCCAGTATCAGGACGCACCGCCGTCGCCGGAGGAATATCGCAAGCTGAAGACCCGGGTTACCGACTTGCACCCGATGACCATCATCCAAAACGCCCGAACCTCCGGCGGCGGGCAGGTTGCCTTGGTTCCCACCCGGGCGGCAACCGTCGGACCGGTCGAGACCTGGAAGGCCGAAAAAGTCTCCATCTGGCAGGCCGGCAATCACGACAACCCGTTCGGCATGAGGCTGACCACGTTGATGATCTCCAAGAAGCTCCCCGACCCGTCCGTGCCCATGTCGCTTCTGGCCGATCATCCAAACGTGCAGTTCAACTTCTACCGGCCGGGAATCGGAGTGGTCGAGACGGAAATGCACTGAAGGTAGTTGATAGTTGATAGTTGATATACTGCTCGCGGTCAATAATTGCGGTTTTGTGACGAAGTTATCAGTTATCAGTTGTCAGTTGTCAGAGCTTGGAAACAACGACTCTGGCAAGTCTTCAGACTGACTACTGATAACTGACAACTGACAACTGAAAACTGACAACTTAATCCGAAAACCTCAATTCTTGACCGCGTTGAGTATAGTTGATAGTTGATAGAGCCGGGCCGTGTCGGCCCGGAATCTCGGTTGCGGTACTCGCGCACAACGACCAAGCGCCACGGGCTCCCGCGACCACTGGTCGCGGCTTTACATTAACTACGGGGCGGCGTCAGCCGGTAGGATCTGTCGACGAGGCCGGGGGGAAGCTCCGTGGGGGAAACGAGAAGCACGGTGGACGTATCGAGTTCGTTCAATGCGGATTGGAGGCAGACGCACCCTGCTTCATCCATGTCGCCAAGCGGTTCGTCGAGCAGCAACAACCGTGGCCTGAGCACCATCGCCCGGGCCAGAGCCGCGCGGCGCCGTTCGCCGCCCGAGAGGTTATTTGTTTTGGCGGGAGCGAGCTTTTCGATACTCATCTTCTTCAGCCAGTCGTGTGCTGCCTGTTGGCAAGCCCGACGGCTGATCCTGCGGCTGCGAAGGCCGTACATGACGTTCAGCAGGACCGTACCGCGAAACAAATAGGGCGATTGATGGACGTAAACGCGATCCCTGGCGGACGCAGCGACCATGCATTCTCCCCGATAATCCTTCTCCAGGCCTGCCAAGACACG
This sequence comes from Pirellulales bacterium, assembly GCA_030607895.1. Lineage (GTDB taxonomy): Bacteria > Planctomycetota > Planctomycetia > Pirellulales > Thermoguttaceae > JAUWJC01. The sequence continues at coordinate 3,068 of JAUWJC010000031.1, read as the reverse complement.
CAGCAACGTAGTCTTTCCGCACCCGTTGGGTCCCAGAATCGCCACCCGCTCTCCCTCGGCGACGTGCAGGTCGCGAAGGAAACAGATGGCTCCACCGTTCTTCCTGACTTCAAGCTGCTTGATTTGGATCATCGGTCACTCGTCCGTGTCCGCTCGGCTCAGCGAAACAATGAGGAACATGACGACCAGCGCGATGGCCAGCAGCACCAGCCCCATGGCCATACCTCGACTGAACTCGCCTTTGCCCGTCTCCAGGGCCGTGGCGGTGGCGAGCGTGCGGGTCCGGTACTTGATATTCCCACCCACCATCATGGCGATACCCAGTTCGGTGACGCATCGGGCAAAGGCGATCAGGACGGCCAGGGCCACTCCCAGGCGGACCTCGGAGAGGTAAGTCATCCAGCGGCGAAACGGTCTTGCGCCGAGCGTGAGTGCCGTTTCCGCCGCGCGCGGATCGAGTGTCTTGATTGCGCCGTGGACAGCGGAGACGATGATCGGCAAGGCAAGGAAGAACTCGCCCAGCACGATCGCCCAGGGAGTATACAGCAGGTCGCTCCATCCCAAAGGACCGCGCCGCGAAAGTAACGCATAGCAGACAAGTCCCACAAAGACGGTGGGGAAGGCCATGCCCGCGCGGAACATCAGCACGACACAGGGTCTACCGGGAAAAGAGACGCGGGCCAACCCCGATCCGATTGGAAGTCCCACCAGAACGGCAAGGCCCACGGCCAGGGTCGAAATCCACGCACTCCGCGCGGCCGCGCCCATAACGAGCGGGTCGAAACGGGACACCAACCTAATGGCCTCCTGGAACCCCTCCCAAATCAACTCCATCTTCGCCGTCAATTCTCGCCGGGAAGCCCCAACGGATAAAAGAGCCGTTCACCTTCAAACTTGTAGTCGCGAATGATCTCTTGGGCCCGGCGCGACATCATGAAATCGGCAAATGCCCGAGCCAGGCCGACGTTCACACGGGGATGCTTCCGGGGATTTACCACGATGACTCCGTAGGGATTCCGCAGACGCTCGGATGAAGTGACCAGCGGCCTGAGGCCGATCTTGTGCTTGAACTTGAGATACGTCCCGTGATCGGTGAGTACGTAAGCACCCATCTGATCGGCCATGACCAGTGTCGCTCCCATTCCCTGCCCGCTTTCGACGTACTGCCCCCACTCCGGCCGCCGACGACCTGGAAAACTGCCGCACTGCTCCCACAACTTGACTTCCCGCTTATGCGTTCCGCTGTCGTCCCCCCGGGAGACAAACCGGTGTCTACCCGAAGCGATTCTTTGCAGGGCCGTGGCCGGTCCCACCCCCCGGGTGCCGGCCGGATCGCCCGGCGGCCCAAGTATCTCGAAATAGTTGAACATCACCTCTTCACGCCGGATTCCGTGCTCCGCCCCCATGAACGCGTCCTCGGCTGCACGGGCGTGGACGAGCAGGACGTCCATGTCGCCGGCTTCACCCAACTTCAGGGCCGCTCCGGTGCCAACGGCGACCACGTCCACTCGGCACTTCTGTTGTCGCTGGAAGATGGGAATCAGCACGTCCAGCAATCCCGAATCCTGTGTGCTGGTGGTCGTCGCCAGGCGGAGAACACCCCGCGGCTTTTCGGATGGGGTTTGCGTCCTTGTACACGCGGCAAACAGCAGCCCAACAAGTAGCACTCTCGCCGCCAGGTTCTTCATGTCGGGTAGTATATTGGCCCTGTGATACCCAGACAAGTAGGCGGCAGGGCGGCAAGGCCGACGAAAAAGGGACTAGGTTTAATTTGCCGGAACGGCCCGAAGGGTGCTTCGCACAAATTAAACCTGGTCCCTTTTTCGGTCCGGTGGGTTGACAACTCCCGAAGCCACGATATCCTTGGCACTTGAGCTGTTTGGCGCTAGACCTACCGCGCACTATAAGCAAAGGTTATCGTGCCGGTGATAGGGTTGTGACGCGATACCGCGTTGGAGATTCAGATTGTTGGGCCGTGCGAAGCCGCAAGCGGCAGTTGCGGCCGCGTGGCAAGTTGAAATAACAAGGAAAAGAAATAAGGAGAAGAAATATGGACTGTCAGGCATTCGTGGACGAGCAGATCGCTTCGATCAAGGAATCGGTGGGCGATGGCATGGCGATCAACGCGCTTAGCGGCGGGGTCGATAGCTCGGTGGTGACGGTGCTGGCCCATCGTGCGTTGGGCGAAAAGCTCAAAACGGTCTTCGTCGACAGTGCTTTGATGCGAGAGGGCGAGCCGCAACGGGTCGTCCAGCTCTTTGCCGACATGGGAATTCCCGTCGATCTGGTCGACGCCCGGGCCGAGTTTCTCGGCGCTCTGAAGGGATTAACCGACCCGGAGGAAAAACGCAACGCCGTGACCAACACCTTTTATTCCAAGGTATTTGGGGACCTCGTACGCCAGACCGGTGCGAAGCACCTGTTGCACGGCACGATTCTCACCGACATCGAGGAGACGGTGGACGGCATCAAGCGCCAGCACAATATCCTTTCGCAACTGGGAATCGACACGGAGAAGGAATTCGGCTACCAGGTGCTCGAGCCGCTGAAGACGATTCGCAAGGACGGCGTCCGAGAGGTTGCCCGGCTGGTTGGTCTGCCGGCGGAACTGGCCGAGCGGATTCCCTTCCCCGGCCCGGCGCTTGCCACGCGGATCGTTGGCAAAGTGACCGAGGAGCGGCTTGCCACGGTTCGTGCGGCCACGACGATTGTCGAAGAAGAACTGGCCTCGAGCGGGGCGTTTCAATACATGGCGGTTCTGTTGAACGATCGGGCGACCGGTATCCGCAACGGCCGCCGGGAGTTCGGGCAGATCATCGTTGTCCGCTGCCTGGATAGCGTCGATGCCCGGACCGCCACGGCCGTCGAACTGCCTTGGGAGAAGCTCCACCGCATTTGCCAACGGATCACCGCGATCGACGACGTCAATCGCTGCCTGATCGACATTACCCCCAAGCCCCCGGCCACGATCGAGTACATTTGAGGGATGAGGGATGAGGGATGCGCGATGAGGGATGCGGGATAAGGGCTGAGGGATGAGGGATGAGGCATGCGGGATGAGGTCTGAG
>JAUWJC010000583.1 GCA_030607895.1 Pirellulales bacterium | reverse complement strand
GGGCGTGGTACACACGGACCACGCCCTTCGCTGCGCTCAGGGACGTGCCACACGATGAATAATCCGGGCTAACCCTCCCCCTCTGGGAGAGGGGGCTGACTGCCAGCGGCTTTCCGCACAAAAGGCGTATGTCACCTTTTCACCCCTGTGTCCGGCAGCCGTAGTAGTTCGTTGGTTTCCGCGGCGGGTTGGCTTTCGGCCGGCCACGGTATGTTGCGGGCATCGGCCTGACGTACTCTCATCTTCTCCCGCTTCACATCCTTCGTTGTCAAAGCGTCTGGTTCATCACCACTTTCCTTCTGTTTATCGTCGGTCTCGACGATCTGTTCTTCGGGCTCGGTGAAATACGCTTCGTCGGTTACCGATACAATGTCGCCGCTGTCCTTGCGTTTCTTACTGGTGTCGATCAGGGGAATCTTTAGTTCTTCGCCGGCGAAGTTCATTCCCTCGTAGATGCTTCCTTGCTGGAACGGCCCGGCGCCTAGCACCCAAAGGTCCTTGGCATTGCTCTTCATGGGGATGCTACCCGACTGCCAAACCGGCCGGCCGGTCCGCCGGTTGTAGGCAAACACGGCGATCTTGGCTATTGCCCGCTGCTCCGTCTTCTTGGCCAGAGCGATTTCTGGAATCGACGCTGGCATCCCGGGAATAGCCGCGATCGAGGGAAGGTCGTTGGCCGGGATGCCGATCAGCACGTTGTGTTGATCGGTGCCGACAGCACCCGCCCTAACCTCGACGATGTAGTCGGCATCCTCGCGCTTGTCTTTCAAAAGGCAACCGCTGGCCAAGACGTGCTGCCTGAGCACGCTGGCCAGGTAGTGGTAGTCCGTTACCTTGGTGATCTGCGTTGCGTCGAGGTAGACTTTCTTTCCGGCAAGGGCCCTGAAGTCGAACCGGCTGACCGCGCGGTCCATGGCGTCGCTAATCAACAACTGTTCGGTCGCCGACCGCTTGGTATTGGTCCACCGCGTCGTTCCGCATCCGAGCAGAACCACCAACAAAACGTTCGCTGCCAGAAACCAGAATCGCACTGTATTATCTCGGGTTGCTTTCACGCGGAACCCCATGGGCAGTCGTCAAGCCGGCGCGTACCGACGGGTAGTCAGCCAGAAGTGGCCCGAGATTATAGCGAAATGGGCCGAATGGATAAATGCCCGTTTTGCGGCCGGCGCAAACAGGCTCTGCCAAGCGTAACTCCTGTGATATCAAGATGTTATCGAGTCTGGCCGGCAGTGACTCACCACCTCGGCTGCCAAGAACACATCCTAAATATCCCGCGTAGCCCGCCTGGAGTGTTGCGGACCGGCAACCTGTCTCATATGGTTGCATCCAGGATTACATCACGCTACTTGCCTTGGACGCAAAAGGAGCAAGAGGAAATGAAACAGATCCACCTGTCATCGAGCATTCTGTCATCCGCGGCCATTCTGTTGGCGGGCCTTCTTGCGGCAAGCACCCAAGCCGACGAGCCGGAAAGGGTCTTGCTGGTGGGAAAGGACCTGTCGGCCTGGCGTGTACCCACCGGCCAGTGGACTATTGCGGGCGAGGCCAGGATGGACCCGGCCAACTCGAAGCGAATCGTCACCCAACCCGGCTCCGGCGGGGCGGTCAACGGCCCTACCGGCCGGACCTGCAACCTGCTCGCGAGGCGGGAGCACGGCGACATCGAGGCCCACATCGAGTTCATGGTTCCCAAGGGGTCCAACTCGGGTGTCTATTTCCAAGGGCGCTACGAAGTCCAGATACTCGACAGTTGGGGAGTCGACAAGCCCGGCTACGGCGACTGCGGCGGCATCTACCGGCGATATGACGAGAAGAAACGCAAGGGGTTCGAAGGTCGGCCGCCTCGCGTCAATGCCAGCCGTCGGCCCGGCCAGTGGCAGTCGTTCGACGTTGTGTTCCGCGCACCTCGGTTCGATGCAGCCGGCAAAAAGGTGGCAAACGCCAAATTCGTCAAGGTGGTTCACAACGGAATCGTGGTTCACCGGGATGTTGAACTGACCGGGCCCACCCGGGCGGCCACCTTCAGCGACGAGAAACCAACCGGGCCGCTCATGCTCCAAGGCGACCATGGCCCGGTCGCCTACCGGACCATCCGCCTTCGGCCGCTATCGAGCCGGGAGTAGCCCGGATTATTCATCGTGTGGCACGTCCCTGAGCGCAGCGAAGGGCGTGGGCCGTGTGTACCACGCCCTGCGCTGCGCTCAGGGACGTGCCACCCATTACATAGTGCCAATGAGGGGGCAGTGGCTAAGTAGTTGGCAAACAAGCAATTACGCGAAGTCCGGTGACATTTGTGAATAATCCGGGTCAAGGGTCAAGGGTCAGGATTTTCGTGTGAAATCGGATAGGGTGGAAGCAAAGTCCTGAACCCTGAACCCTGAACCCTCCTTTGGTTGCGGCTTCGCCGCGCCGTGTCCTTCGTGGTAAATCAATACTCCATAACTACTGTGTTGCCATTGAGTTCGGTTGATTTCAAGGTAAACATTCGCCGAACCCGGCTGGACAAGCGTTTGACTGCCGATTCCACCCGGCAGAGGCATGAAAATGGATGCGATGACACAAACTGCGTCGACAAGTTGCGTAAGTGTGGCAAGCAAAAACCCTTTCACAAGACGCGCAAGACG